>JAYEHT010000103.1:0-15868 GCA_034659655.1 Candidatus Aerophobota bacterium
TTTTTGCCCTGGGGGTTCTTCTTTTATTCTCACCTTTAATGTTATTGATTGCTATAATTATAAAGATGGATTCAAGGGGACCGGTTTTATACAGGCAAAAGAGAGTGGGAATGAAGGGAGAAGTTTATCAGGTTTGTAAGTTTCGTTCAATGTTTTATAATGCAGAGGAAAGAACAGGACCTGTGTTAGCCAGAAGAGATGATGAGCGAGAAACAAAGGTAGGGAGATTCCTGCGGAGGTTGCATTTAGATGAGCTTCCTCAGTTCTTAAATATATTAAGAGGGGAGATGAGCTTGATTGGGCCGAGACCGGAAAGGCCCATCTTTGTAAAAGATTTTGAGAAAAATGTCTCCGGGTATTCGAGAAGATTTTTGGTGAGACCGGGAATTGCAGGACTTGCCCAGTTGTATGGAAGCTATGATACCTCGCCCGAAAATAAATTAAAATACGATTTAACTTACATAAATAACTGGTCATTAGCGCTGGATTTGAAGATATTTTTTATGAGTCTGGAGATAATCCTTACCAGGAGAATGTAGGCCCCGTTAGATATTCATTATCTTATGGGGTTTACTATCTAACGGGGTAAAGATAATGTATGATGTTATAGTGGTGGGGGCAGGTCCCGTCGGCTCTTATACTGCTTGCCAGCTTGCTGAATCAGGGTTTAAGGTAGCCATCTTTGAAGAAGATGAGAGTGTGGGTGAGAATGTCATCTGCGCAGGGATTATAGGTAAAGAGATTTTTGAGAGATTCAGCCTCCCTCAAGAAGCAATACTTTCCAGAATAGAATCTGTATCTTTTTTCTCCCCCTCTCTTTTTTCTCTAAAATATAAACCTTCGGATACTTTAGCTTATGTAGTGGATAGAGGTATATTTGATAAGAATATTTTAGCTCGTGCTATAAAGAGTGGAGTAGAGGTTCATTTAAATAGCAGAGTGGAGAAAATTAAAATTGGGAAAGACTTTGGGCAGATTGAGGTTTACAAAGATTCCTCTTTAAAGAAGATACAGGCGGTCTCTTTTGTTTTAGCTACTGGAGTTAGTTATAAACTCCAGCAGGATTTGGGAATGGGCTCTCCCCCCGCTTTCTTTCAGGGGGCTCAGGTAGAAGCAGAAGTGGAAGCTCTTGAGCAGACAGAGATTTATCTGGGCAGGAAAATCTCCCCCGGCTCATTTGCCTGGGTTGTCCCTTTAAATGATTTTAAAGCACGAGTTGGAGTTTTAGCAAATAATAGAGGAGCATTTTATCTTAAAAATTTTCTTCAAAAGCGTCTCAAGGAAAGAATCAAAGAGGAAAATCTCTCTCTATCTCAGAAGAGGATAGCCTACGGTGCTATTTCTAAGACTTTTGCTGAGAGAGTTTTAGCGGTGGGAGAGGCTGGAGGACAGGTTAAGACAACCACAGGTGGGGGTATCGCTTACGGTCTTTTATGTTCGGAGGTAGCCTGTGATGTGCTCAAGAAATCTTTTAAGAGGGGAGATTTTAGTGAAAGGAGATTATCCGAGTATGAGAAACTCTGGAAATCCAAAATAGGAAAGGAATTGAAAATAGGTTGTACTGTTCGAAAAATAGTAGAAAAACTTACCGATTCCCAGATAGATAAAGTTTTTAAGTTTCTTCAAAGAAGGAAAGAATTAAAAAGGCTTATAGAGAAGAGAGTTAATTTTGATTACCACTCAGGTTTTCTCTCTTTCGGGCTGAGGGTTTTAAAAGGATTTATTTAAGGGGGAGAAATGTTAGTCAATATAGTTCGTTATTTAGGAGTAGGTCTGGCGGCTGGTTGTTTAAGTGGACTTTTAGGAGTGGGAGGTGGAGTGATAATAGTTCCCGCTTTAATTATTTCATTTGGTATGGCTACAAAGACTGCTATGGGGACTTCTTTGGCCATAATTGTCCCCACAGCTATTGCAGGAAGTTTCTTTCATTTTAGGGAGGGTAATGTTAATCTAAGGATAGCTGTATTTGTTGCTATAGCAGCAATAGTTGGCTCCCGAATAGGAGTTCATCTTACCACTATTATCCCTGGGCTAACTTTAAAAAAGATTTTTGGAGTTTTACTGATAGCAGTAGCTTTAAGAATGATTTTGGGTAAATAAATAGGAGGGAAGATGAGATGGAGGGCTGTCTTTACCCTGTAGGAACGCCCATTGGTAACTTAAAGGATATTACTCTCAGAGCTCTGGAGGTATTAAAGGATGTTGACCTTATAGCTTCTGAGGATACAAGGCGGACAAGAAAACTGTTGTCTCATTATGATATTCATACCCCTCTAATCAGTTTTTATGAGCATAATGAGCTTGAAAGGATTCCCTCTGTCATTAAACAGATAAAAGAGGGGAAAAATATTGCTCTGGTGAGTAATGCGGGTATGCCAGGAATCTCTGACCCCGGCTGCTCTTTGATAAAAGAAGCTGTTAGAGAAGGAATCAGGGTTGTTGCTGTTCCCGGGCCCACTGCTCTTGTAAGTACTCTTGTCTCTTCTGGGTTTTCTACGAGAGAGTTTGTTTTTGAGGGATTTTTGGGAAGGAAGAGGAGTATGCGCCTGAATAGGCTAAAGAGACTAAAAGATGAGAAGAGGACGATTATAATTTATGAGGCTCCCCATCGAATTAAGAAGGTTTTACCTGAAATTAAAGAGATTTTAGGCGATAGGAGGATAGCCGTAGGAAGAGAGATTACCAAGAAGTTTGAGGAGATATTGAGGGGAAGAGTAGGGGAGATAGAGAAAATTTTTGAGAAAAGAAAGCCGCAGGGAGAATTTACCTTAGTGATTGAAGGGAGGATTTGACATCTCTTAGGGATGGGGTAGAATAAATGAGGGTGAGGAAAAGAAAATGAGAGTGTTTATTGCCCTGAGTATATCTTCATCTATCAAGGAGAAAATAGCTGAGATTCAGAGGAGATTAAGGAGAGGAGAGGATAAGATAAAATGGGTAGACCCGGGTATAATCCATCTTACATTGAAGTTTTTAGGAGAAATAAGAGAAGAAAAAGTAAAGAAAGTATTTCAAGCGGCCGAAAGGGCAGCCAGAGAATCCTCGCCTTTTTTGATGAAGATAGAGGGGATGGGGATCTTTCCCAATTCTTCTCGTCCTCGTGTTGTCTGGGTGGGAGTAAAAGAAGAAAAGGGAAAATTAAAGAGTCTGGTCACCTTTTTTGAAAAAGAGCTAAAAAAAGAGGGATTTCCTGAAGAAAAAAGGGAACGGAGACCTCATTTAACCATAGGTAGAGTCAGGTTTTTAAAAGAGAGAAAAAAATTAATAGATTTTATCCAGGTAGAAAAAGAGAAAAGATTTGGTGAGGAAAAGGTAAAAGATATAGAGATAATGCAGAGCCAGCTGACCCCAAGGGGAGCCGTGTATAAAGTTTTAAAGAGAGTTTTATTATAATTATGAGAGGAAAAAAATGATGAAAGAAGAAAAAATGAAGGTGCTGGAGACAGCAAGACGCCAAATAGAGAGCCAGTTTGGCAAGGGTTCTCTTATGCGTCTGGGAGAAAGAGCTGCTCGGATGGATGTTCAGGCTATTCCTACGGGAAGTATCGCCTTAGATTTAGCTCTGGGCATAGGAGGGGTTCCCCGGGGAAGAGTAATAGAGGTATTTGGTCCCGAGGGTTCGGGTAAGACTACTCTGGCTTTACAAGCAGCCGCAGAAGCTCAAAAAATGGGGGGAGTAGCAGCCTTTATTGATGTTGAGCATGCACTCGACCCTACCTATGCTAAAAAAGTGGGAGTAGATACAGAGGACTTACTCATTTCTCAGCCAGATTCAGGAGAGCAGGCTTTAGAGATAGCTGAAATTCTGGTAAGAAGTAATGCCGTAGACATAATTATCATTGATTCTGTGGCTGCTCTTGTTCCTCGAGCAGAATTAGAGGGAGAGATGGGGGATGCGCATATTGGTCTTCAGGCAAGGCTTATGTCTCAAGCTCTTCGTAAGCTGACAGCGGCCATAAGTGATTCTAAAACCTGCACTATTTTTATCAATCAGTTAAGAATGAAGATAGGGGTGATGTTTGGTAATCCCGAAACTACTCCAGGAGGTAGAGCTTTAAAGTTTTATACTTCAGTAAGGATGGATATCAGAAGAAAAAGCTCTTTAAAAGGAAAAGGCGGTGAACAGATAGGTAACAGAATTCGGGTGAATGTAGTTAAGAATAAACTTGCTCCTCCTTTTCGAAAAGCTGAATTTGATCTGATTTTTGGAGAAGGAATCTCTCGGGAAGGAAATATATTGGATGTGGGGGAAGATTTGGGAATTATCCAGAAATCTGGAACGTGGTATTCGTATAAAGACACTCAACTGGGACAGGGAAAGGAGAGTGCTCGTCAATTTTTAAAAGAGGAGAAAAATAAAGCTCTTAGAGAGGAAATAGAGCAGAAAATAAAGAAAAAGGTGGGTCTTGTTAAAGAAAAGCAGAAAGAAGAAGTGAAACCTAAGACGTAAGAGCTATGAGCTACAATGTGGATAATAGAATGAAGAGGACTGCAAAAATTTCTATTCTTTTTATGTTTTTAATTTTTGTTTTGCCTTCAACAGGAATCTGCCAGGATTATGATGAAGTTAAAGGAGTGGACTTTTACTCTTATTCTACTTATACACGGATAGCTGTTCAGATAGGTGAGACAACAGGTTATGTGCTCAGGGATTTAATTAACCCACCTCGCATTCTGGTAAATCTTTATCCCGCTAATCTTAACATCCCGGAGAGAGAGATAAAGGTGGGAGATGGGTTTGTGGAGAAAATTCGTCTGGAGCAGGAAAGTGAGAGTATAGTAAAGTTAGCTTTAGATTTAAATAAAGATTTAAACCAGGAAGAGTATACTTACGATACATTTATCTTAAAAGATAAAGATTCTTCAAGCTTTGTTATTGATGTGAGAAGCTCAAAGGAGGATTTGATAGCCACTCTCTTAAAAGGGAAAGGTTCGGTTACCTTTCCTTCAGCTAATGTAACTACTCCTTCCAGCCAGATGGCTTATAAGGTAATTTTGGACCCAGGACATGGAGGGAAGGACCCCGGAGCTATTGGCCCTACGGGGCTAAAAGAGAGCGAAATTACTTTATCTGTAGCTGAAGAACTTAAGAAGATACTGGAGGATAATTTAGGAGTAAAAGTTTATTTAACGAGAAGTAGAGACCGTTTTATTCCTCTGGATGAAAGGACAGAAATAGCTAACCGGTTGGGAGGGGATATCTTTGTGAGTATTCACGCTAATGCTGGTTTTAATAGACAGGCTAAGGGAGTGGAAACCTTTTTTAATTCCAGGTATGCTTATGGAGAAGGGGCAAAGGAAGTAGCCGCAAGGGAAAATGCCTCTTTTGCTTCCGAGGAGGTTTCTGCAGGGATTAAAAAAATCCTCTGGGATATGATTCAAGACCAGTATAGAAGTGAGAGTAACGAGTTGTCTCATATAGTTCAAGAGGAACTTTGTAAAGCTACAGGTTTAGAAGATAGGGGAGTAAAATCAGCTCGGTTTTATGTATTAAGGGGAGCAGCTATGCCTGCTATATTAGTAGAAGTAGCTTTTATTTCTAACCCCTGGGAAGAGAGAAATTTGAAGAAAAAGAATTTCAGAGAGAAGATTGTGCGGGGGATATTTAATGGGCTAAAACGCTATCTCCTTGAGGTTAAGAAATAAGAATTGAGAAATAAGAAAAAAGAATAACTGAATTATGGTATGATACTCCCTGATAATACCAAATTAGCTCATAGGAAATTCAAAACAAAAACCAAAATAAAGGAGATTTTTAGTTGGGGGTTAAAAAGGGAAGAATATTAATATATATTCTCGCAGGAATTGTTATCTTTACTGCCGGTATATTATTTGCTCCTCTGATTAGAGAAAGGGGATATCAGATTAAGAAGTGGATTAGCAAGCCCTTTATTTCTCCTCCAGGAATGAGAGTTGTTAAACTTTATTTCTCCTCACCGGATGAGAAGTATCTTTCTCCTCAAGAAAGGGAGATCGTTGCCTCTTCTCAAATAACTGAAGAGATAAAGGAAGTGATGGAGGAGCTCATTAAGGGGCCTGAAGGCGCCTCGCTTTCTCCTACTCTTCCCCAGGATACAAAAGTGAGAGCTGTCTTTGTAAAAGATGAAAATATTTATGTAGATCTTGATTTCTCTTCGGGTAAAAAGCATCCAGGGGGCTCTACCGGTGAGCTTCTTACTATCTATTCTATAGTTAATACTCTTCTGGTTGATTTTCCTTCTCAATCCAGAGTGCAAATCCTGATACAGGGAAAACCTGAGGAGACTTTAGCGGGACATATTGATATAAGAGAACCACTGGACAAGAGAATGGATCTTATAAAAGAGGCTTCGGAGAGTTAAAGAAAGGGATAGATAGAGGTGAAATTGTGTACAAGGAGAGAAATTCTCCTTTTATTATTTTATGCAGTATATTTGTAGGCTCATTAGTAATCTCAGAGATTCTGGCTGCTAAAATTGTAGCCTTTTATGGGATATATTTTCCTGCTGGTGTACTGGCTTATGCGGTTACCTTTACTATTACCGATATTATAGGAGAGATATGGGGAAAAGATTATGCTAAACAGGTTGTATTTGCAGGGTTTTTGACGTTAGCAGTAATTATTTTGCTTATCTGGATATCTATTTTTTTGCCTGCCGCCCCTTTCTGGAAAGATAAAGATGCTTTCATCGCAATTTTAGGAATAAAAAAGGGAGCTACAAGGATAACAATAGCCAGTATAGCTGCTTATCTTGTGAGCCAGTATCACGATGTCTGGGCTTTTAATTTCTGGAGGAGGATTACCAAGAAAAAACACCTCTGGCTGCGCAATAACGCTTCTACTCTTGTTTCTCAGGCGATAGATACTTCTTTATTTATCTCTCTCGCCTTTTACGGAGTTGTTCCGGTGCTTCCTTTAATTTTAGGACAGTACTTTGTTAAATTGTGCATTGCTCTTCTTGATACCCCTGTAGTTTATCTTTTTGTATACTTAATAAAGAGACCGAAAAAGGCAGGACTAAAGGGCAGGATTAGAGGATTAGAGGGGAAAATGCAGGATTAAAGGATTAGAGGGGAAAATGCAGGATTAGAGGATTAGAGGGGAAAATGCAGGATTAGAGAATTAAAGGATTAGAGGGGAAAATGCAGGATTAAAGGATTAGAGGATTAGAGGGAAAGTAACTAATATAGCTCAATTTAGTTGATAGCTCATAGCTGATAGCTCTCAATTCTTAGGGAAGGATAGTATGTTTACGGGAATAGTGGAAGAGGTGGGAGAGGTAAGTGAGTTTAAGTCTTCTTTGCCCTTTTCTCGATTAAATATAAGAGCACATAAAGTTTTGGAGGAAACAAAGTGTGCCGATAGTATCCTGGTAAACGGAGTATGCCTCACAGTAGTAGATATTAGAGAAAGTAACTTTACCGTAGAAATAATTTCTCAAACATTGGAGAAGACTGCTTTAGGTAAGTTAAGAAAGGGGAGTAAAGTCAACCTGGAAAGAGCGCTCTCTCCTTTTGATAGATTGGGAGGTCATCTGGTAACAGGAGATATAGATGGAGTAGCAAGAGTAAAAGATATAAATAGAGAAAAAGAGCAGATGAGAATGAGGATTCAACCTCCTTCTTCGCTGATGAAGTATATAGTGAATCAGGGGCGTGTTGGTGTTGAGGGGGTAAGTTTAACGGTAGCTGAGGTTGAGGGAGAAGATTTTACTGTCTATCTTATCCCTTTCACTTTAACCAATACAACCTTAAGTTTAAAGAAAAGAGGGGATTTTCTTAATTTAGAGGTGGATATAATTTCTAAGTATGTAGAAAAGATTCTGGAGAAGGGGAGTTTTTCCCGAGAGAAAATTGACAGAGAATTTTTAAAAAAGACCGGTTTTAAATAAATATAAGAGGTGAAGATATGGAATTTAATTTTAATAAGATAGATGAGGTGATAGAAGATCTCAAAAAGGGTAAAATGGTTATTGTAGTTGATGATGAAGAGAGGGAGAATGAAGGAGACCTTGTAATCCCTGCCTCTTGTGTTACTCCCGAGGCAATAAACTTTATGGCCAGGTATGCAAGAGGTTTAATCTGTACAGGAATAACCTCAGAAAGGGCAGAGGAACTGGAACTTGAGCCCATGGTAAGAGAGGATACTTCTCTTCATGGAACTCTCTTTACCGTCTCCGTTGATGCTAAGCACAATACAACTACGGGCATATCAGCTTATGATAGAGCTCAGACAATAAAGGTTATTATTAGCTCTGAGAGCAAAGGGGAGGATCTGGCAAGACCGGGTCATGTATTTCCCTTGATTAGCAGAGATGGTGGAGTTTTAGTAAGGGCAGGGCATACAGAGGCAGCGACAGATTTAGCTAAGTTAGCCGGTTTTTATCCGGCCGGGGTAATATGTGAGATAATGAGGGAAGATGGGAATATGGCAAGACTCCCTCATCTTATACCTTTTGCCAGAGAGCATCATCTAAAGATATGCAGTCTGGCCGATATCATAAATTATCGCTGGAAGAAGGAGAAATTGGTTAAAAGAGAGGTAGTTACTGATCTTCCTACTCCTTACGGAAGATTTAAACTTATTGCATACAGAACTCTAATTGAAAATAGAGTTCATCTTGCTCTGGTAAATGGAGAGGTGAAGAGAAAAGAGAGTGTTCCTGTGCGAGTGCATTCTCAATGTCTTACCGGCGATGTGTTTAAATCTCTGCGTTGTGATTGCGGAGAGCAGCTTGAATTAGCCTTAAAGATAATAGGTGGGTCCGGTTGCGGAGTGTTGCTTTATCTAAATCAAGAGGGAAGAGGTATAGGGTTGTTGCATAAACTTAAGGCATATGTCCTTCAAGATAAAGGAATGGATACAGTAGAGGCTAATGAAAAGCTCGGTTTTAAATCGGATCTCCGTAACTATGGTATTGGAGCTCAAATTTTAGCTGATTTAGGGCTTCATAAGATCAAAATTTTAACTAACAATCCTCGCAAAATCATAGGTTTAAGAGGTTATGGACTTGAGGTTACCGAACGGATTCCTTTAGAAATAAAACCAAATGAGAATAACAGAAAATATTTGGAGACCAAACAGAAAAAACTTGGTCATCTGCTGAATTATGTAAGGGAAAATGCAGGATTAAAGGACTAAAAAACCAGGATTAAAGGATTAAAGGGAAAAAAGCAGGATTAAAGGATTAGAGGATTAGAGGATTAAAGGGAAAAAAGCAGGATTAAAGGATTAGAGGATTAGAGGATTAAAGGGGAAACCAGAAAAAGCAGGATTAAAGGGAAAACCAAAAAAAGCAGGATTAAAGGATTAGAGGATTAAAGGATTAAAGGGAAAACCAAAAAAACCAGGATTAAAGGATTAGAGGATTAAAGGGGAAACCAGAAAAAGCAGGATTAAAGGATTAAAGGATTAGAGGATTAGAGGGAAAAACCAGAAATGCAGGGTTAAAGAAGGGTTAGGGAAGGGTCGCGACCGTTTCCTAGTAGGAGGTATGAGTTGTTTTTCTTAATTCTCAGTTCTGAATTTTAATGGGGGGTGAGGAAGTGAAGGTGTATAAAGGAAAGATAAAAGGGAAAGGTTTAAGGTTTGGAATTATAGTTTCTCGGTTTAATGAGTTTATTTCTCAAAAACTTCTGGAGGGAGCTATTGATGCCTTAAATAGACATGAAGTAAGGGAAGAAGATTTGGAGGTGGTTTGGGTTCCCGGTTCATTTGAAATTCCTCCCTTAGCGTCTCGTTTAGCTAAAAGCGGCAAGTTTGATGCTTTGATCTGTTTAGGGGCAATTATTCGAGGGGATACTCCTCATTTCGAGCTCGTCTCTACCCAGGTATCTCGAGGAATATCTACCTTGGCTTTAAAAGAGAAGATACCTATCATTTTTGGTGTAGTTACTGCTGATACTTTAGAACAGGCAATTGAGAGGGCAGGAACAAAGGCAGGGAATCGAGGCTGGGATGCGGCTGTCTCCGCTATGGAAATGGCTAATTTATATAAAGAGATAAGTTAAAATTAAAAATTAAAAATTAAGAATTGAGAAAAAGAAACGAAAGATGGGAATTAAAGTATGGCAAAAGATGTCTGGACAATCAAAAAAGTTTTGCAGTGGACTGGCGAATATTTTAAGAAGGAAGGAGTGGAAAGTTCCAGGATAAATGCCGAGATTCTGCTTGCTTATCTCTTAAAAAAGACTCGCCTAGACCTTTATCTTCAGTTTGACCGCCCTTTATCTTCTTCCGAGCTTACCTCATTTAGAAATCTGATTCTCAAGCGTTCTCATCACACTCCTTTATCCTATATTACGGGAGAGAAGGATTTTATGGATTTTAAATTTAAGGTTTCTCCTGATGTTTACATTCCTCGTCCGGAAACAGAAATACTGGGCGAGGAAGCGATAAAGATAATTAAAAATTTAGAACTTAAAGCTGATAAGGATACCCCGGAGGGAATCACTGTTGTAGATTTAGGAACCGGTTGTGGAAATATAGCTGTTTCCTTAGCCAAAGAGTTGAAGAAGGGTAAAATCTATGCTGTAGATGTATCTTCTTCTGCTTTAAACATAGCCGTTCAAAATGCTGAGCTTTATGAGGTAGAGGAGAAAATTAAGTTTTTGTTGGGGGACCTTTTTGCTCCCTTAGAGGAGATAGGCCTGGAGAGAAAAGTGGACTTGGTAGTCTCCAATCCTCCTTATATACCTGCTAAAGAGATAGAAAATTTACCTGATGAGGTAAAAAAGGAGCCGAGAGTTGCCTTAGAGGGAGGAGAAGACGGTTTGAGTTTTTATAAAAGAATTACTCAAAAATCCCCCCGGTTTTTAAAGAAGGGAGGGGGATTGGCTCTGGAGATAGGTTATAATCAGGCTAAAGAGGTGAAGGAGTTGCTCAGCGCCCGAAAGACTTTCCATTCTCTTCAAATCATCCGGGATTATGGAGAAAAAGAGAGAATAATATTAGCTGTAAGGGAGTAAACTTTTGGTATGGAGAAAGCAGACCTCGGAGAAGGGCGATAGGTTTGAGGGAAGAATAAATATTTTATTAATAGGGATAATTTGTGGTTTTTTGTTTCTTTTAGGGAGAGTAGCCTACCTGCAATTATGGGGAGGAGAAAGGTATTTTCACCTTTCGCAAAATTCACGGTTGCAACTTATTCCCCTTCCTCCTTCTCGAGGTCTTATCCTCGATAGAAAAGGAAAGATTTTAGCAGAAAATAAGGTCTCCTTTGCTCTGGACTTGATTCCTTCCAATGTGAAGGATGTGAGCTGTTTGCTCGGCCGTCTAACCAAAGTTCTCCCTTTAAATAAAGAGATGGCCATAAACAGACTAAAGAAGGCATCTAACCCTTTTAGACCTGTTTGCTTGAAAAAAGGGATAAACATATCCGAGCTCACTCTTCTTCTGGAAAAGGAGGAGGAATTCCCGGGAACAGTTATTACTGCCTATCCCATGCGCTTCTATCCTCACAAAAAATTAGCTTCTCATCTTATAGGGCATCTGGGGGAGGTAAGTGGGGAGGAGTTATTGAGGAATTCTCCTGGAGATATTGAACAGGGAGATTTTGTAGGGAAGATGGGTATAGAGAAGGTTTACAATGAATACTTGCAGGGTAAAAAAGGGGGTAGACAGATAGAGGTGGATGCCTATGGACATTCCTTAAGGACGATCTCCGAGAGAGACCCTCTCCCTGGAGATAATATCTATTTAACGATTGATTTAAAGATGCAAAAAATTGCCGAAGAAGAATTAGGAAAACACTCCGGGTCAGTGATTATAGGTAACCCTTGGACAGGGGAGATTTTTACCCTTGCTTCTTATCCTGCTTTTGACCCCAACTTATTCTCCTGCTCTATCCCGGAAGAGGAGTGGGACAAGCTCAGTTGTGATCCAAAGCATCCTTTACAAAATAGAGCGGTTAGAGGGGAGTATTCAGCCGCCTCTACTTTTAAGATAATAGTTACTGCTGCAGCTTTAGAAAATAAGGTAATAAAGAAGGAAGAGAGCATATTGTGCAGGGGGAGCCTTCGGATTGGAAACAGGGTATTTAAAGACTGGAAGGCTCATGGAAAGGTGAACTTAAAAAAAGCTCTCGTTCAATCCTGCGATGTCTTTTTCTATCAACTTGGCTTGAAAACAGGGATAGAAAAGATAATTCGATTTGCTCATCTTTTTGGTTTAGGAGAGTCTACAGGTATAGATTTGCCTGGAGAAAGTCGAGGTTTACTACCCACGCCCTCCTGGAAGTTAAAGAATAAGGGGGAGAAATGGTGGAGAGGAGATACAGCAAATCTATCCATAGGACAGGGGTATATTTTAGTTACTCCTATTCAAATGTTCAGGGTTGCGAGTGCTGTTGCTAACGGAGGAAAGGTAATTAAGCCTTATCTGGTAAAGAAGATAGTGGATACAAAGGGAAGAGTAATTAAGGAATTTTCTGGCCGGGAAATAAAAAAGATACCTCTCTCTTCTTCTACTCTCCGTTTTTTAAGAGAATCGCTAAGAGAAGTAGTTGCCGAAGGGACAGGCTGGAAGGCGAAGAACAGAGTAGTGGAAATCTCTGGAAAAACGGGCACAGTTCAGCTGCAGGAGGGAGAAAATCCTCACAGTTGGTTTATAGGCTATGCTCCTTCCAAGAATTCCTCCCTGGCTATAGTTGTTATAATGGAACATATAGAAGAAGAAGAGGAATCTGCTTCTGAAATAACAGGGAGAATTTTGTCCCGGATATTCAAAAAAGAGGATTAGAGGATTAAGCAAGATAGTGAAACGTGAGGCGTAAACTGTGGCCTGTGAGATGAAAATTGCGAGAGGTGAGATGTGAGAAAGGGACTTAGAAGAAGGGGAGAATATGATTGGGTGCTCTTTTTTGTTATTTTATTTTTAGCCGGATGGGGAATCTTTCATCTGTATACCATTACTTTCCCCGGGGAAAGAGCCTTTTTTTTTCGCCAGATAATTTGGGTAGCCGCGGGGATAGGCTTTCTCTTTTTATTCTCCTTTTTTAGCATCCGTTTTTGGGGAAAGGCTGCTTATTTTATTTATGGGATTAGCTTATTAACTTTAGTTCTGGTTTTATTTACAGGAGAGGGTGTTCATGAAGCGCAGAGATGGTTAAAAATAGGGATGGCTTCCTTTCAGCCATCAGAGTTTGCTAAGCTTGGCCTCATTCTCGTCTTAGCCAGGTTATTATCTGCTGAGGAAGAGATATCCTGGAAAAGAATGGGAATATCTTTTTGCTTTACTTTTATCCTCCTTATTTTAGTTGCTATTCAGCCAGATATGGGAACAGCTCTCATTTCTCCTTTTCTATGGATAGGGATGATATTTTTAGCGGGTATATCTATAAGTAAGCTCTTGTCCATCCTTGGAGCAGGCTTATCCTTTCTTCCTCTCTCCCAGTTTTTTCTCCAGGATTACCAGAAGATGCGCATTTTAACTTTCTTAAATCCAGGGAGAGACCCTCTGGGAGCAGGTTGGAGTACTCTTCAATCCAGAATTACTTTAGGTTCAGGAAGATTGATAGGCAAAGGTATTGGTGGGGCTATACATACACAGCTTAAATTTTTACCCCATCCTTTTACCGATTTTGTCTTTGCCAGTTTTGGCGAAGAATGGGGATTTGTAGGAATTTTACTTCTTTTAGGATTGTATCTGATTATTATACTAAGGGGAATAAAGATAATGAGAGAAAGCGCAAGTAGTTTTGGGAGATTGGTAAGCGGAGGAATAGTTATTCTATTTTTCCTGCATATTTTTATTAATGCAGGTATGAGTGCGGGGATAATGCCTGTTACAGGTCTACCTCTTCCCCTGGTAAGTTATGGAGGAAGCTCTACTATAATGTTCTTTTTAGGAATAGGTATACTGTTCAGTATAAAAATGCAGGATTAGAGGATTAAAGGGAAAACAGGAAACCAGAGAAACCAGAGAAACCAGAGAAACCAGAAGAGCAGGATTAAAGGGAGCTATGAGTTATTTGACAGTTCTCTTTATTGAGGTAATATTAAATCAATTTTAATAAAAAGAAGGATGATAATGAATCTAAGCTTCAGGGAACTTCTTAAAAGAGAGGGACCTCTCATCTTTGATGGAGCAATGGGGACTAACCTTTCAGAAAGAGGTTTATCAGGAAATTCTCCTTTTGAAAAGCTAAACTTAAGTTATCCTGAAATAGTTAAGGAAATTAATACTTCTTTTGTGAGGTTAGGAGTTGATGTGATTGAAACTAATACTTTTGGGGCAAGTAGAATTAAATTGGGAAGGTATGGAATAAGTAATTTAACAGAAGCTATTAACAGAGAAGGGGTGAGGATTGCTAAAGAAGCAACTTCCTCCTCATGCCTTGTGGGGGCTTCTGTAGGACCTCTGGGGGTTCTTCTTAAGCCGTGGGGGACTCTTACCCCTGAAGAGGCTTCTTTAGCATTTGAAGAGCAGATAAGGAGAGTAGCTATAGAAGGAGCAGACCTTATTGTAATAGAGACGATGATGGATGTAGAGGAGGCAAAATTAGCTATATCGGCAGCGAAGAGAGTATGCAAGCTTCCTGTGGTCTGTCAGTTCACTTTTGGAAAAGAGGGGAAGACATTAATGGGGCTTGACCCTTCTGCTATAGTAGAGGCTATGAAAGATACAGAGATAGATGCTTTGGGGGCAAATTGTAGCAGCGGTCCAGAGAGTTTATTTCCTGTAGCAGAAAAGATGCGCTCTCTTTCCTCCTTTCCTTTGATTTTTCAACCTAATGCAGGAGAGCCTATATTAAAAGGGGAGAAGACAATTTTTCCTGTATCTCCTGAAGATATGGCTGATTGGATGGAAAAATATGTAAACATAGGAATAAAGATAGTGGGAGGATGTTGTGGGAATACCCCACTTCACATAAAGGCTATAATAGAGAGGATAGGAGGGAGAGGTTGAATTCTGCATTATCAAAGGGATGAAGAAAATACAGAGCCAATCCACTTCCTGTCCCAATTCTATTGCTCAAAAAGCAGCCTTTTCTGCTCTTACTTCACCTCAAGATGAAGTAGAAAAGATGAGAGAAGAGTTCAACCGCAGGAGAAGATATATAATAAGTAGAAGTGAGTTAGGGTGAAACGTCTAATTGACATTTATAAAGTATATGTTAAAATAAATACACCATTTGAAATAGGTAAAGGAGGGGATAAAGAAAAGGTAAAAATTAGAAAAATATTTCAAAAAAAGAAGGAGGTTTTTATGCTAATAAAAGAAAGGGAAAGAAGGCTGATATGGAGGGGAATAATAGTGAGTTTAGTGCTTTCTTGTATATTATGGATTCAAATTCCAGCAAGAGCACAAGAAAACTCATTGGAGGAGCAATTAGAGAAAGCTAAGACGGCAATCGCTGATCAGAAATGGATAATAGAAAAACTAAAGGATAATTTTTTCGAAACAGTGACTGTATTAAATAAGAAGATAGCCTCTCTGAAGGCCACAAATGCTGAGCAGGCAAAGACTATAGAACAACTCATCAGCAATTACTTTGCAGTAACAGAGGATTTAAATAAGAAGATAGCCTCTCTAAAGGCTACAAATGCTGAGCAGGCAAAGACTATAGACTCAAAGAAAAAGGAGATAGAAGGGCTTATCAGTGAAGCAGAGGATTTAAATAAGAAGATAGCCTCTCTAAAGGCTACAAATGCTGAGCAGGCAAAGACTATAGACTCAAAGAAAAAGGAGATAGAAGGGCTTATCAGCAATTACTTTACAGTAACAGAGGATTTAAATAAGAAGATAGAGTCTCTAAAGGCTACAAATGCTGAGCAGGTAGAAACTGTAAAACGACTTATCAGCAATTACTTTGCAGTAACAGAGGATTTAAATAAGAAGTTAGAGTCTCTAAAGGCTACAAATGCTGAGCAGAAAAAGACCATAGCT
>JAYEHT010000104.1:0-3106 GCA_034659655.1 Candidatus Aerophobota bacterium
TGATAGGAAAGACCCATCAGAAATATTATGAAAAGAAACCATAAAACTAATAATGTAGGAAGGGCAAGATGGCAATCTCGCAACTTGAGGATTAAAAGATCCTCAGACGAGATAGAAAGCCTTGTCTTATCCCCTCTGGCTATTTTAGCAGAACCAAGAGAAATTGAAAAGAAGAATATCAGAGTGTTGGTAGAAGGATCTTGACATAGAACGACGAATAAGTGGTAAATAAATCCAGGAGAAAAAAATGAAACAAATTAAAGCCGATCCTCTACCAGTTATCTCCCAAAAGTGAGGTCAGGAAAGTAAAGATGAGAAAACCTACTATATTAACCCTTTCCCCAAGCAATGTAAGAAATGGATTAAATCTCAAACAGAGCTATTCAAAAAGTATAATCCCATCAATGCCTGCGACATAGAGAGAAAGATAACCCCTTATAACAGTAGGAGTGAGCAGGCTCTATCACCTAAATGCCGTAAGGAAGGATGCTATCTTAACAAAAGCTTTGGGTTTAAATCAACTCCCAGAGGAGACTAATCTTAGAAGGCAACTCATCAAAACATCCAGTAAAGAAGTGGAGAGAATGCGCAAAACTATCTCACAAAATCTTTGCAAGGCCAATCAAACTGATAAGGTAGTGGAGATAGACCTTGATATAGATTCCACTGTGGCTACTCTATGGTAAACAAGAGGGAGCTGAGATTGGCTATAATCCCACCAAGAAGGGTAGACCCAGTTACTCCATAAAGGCAGCCTTTATCGCCAACAATGGAGACTGTGTAAACCTTAGATTAGATGGTGGAAAATCTCATAGTAAAACGAACTTTAAAGAATTCTTCGAGGATGCCCTTCTCCTTCTCCCTAAAAATTACAAGGTTGTCTTCGTCAGATTAGATAAGGGCTACTTTGGAGAAGATACCTTTGAGTATTTGGAAGAAAAGGGGATAAGGTATGTAACCGCTAGCAAGAATACTCATCCTTTAAGGGCGACAGCGTCCTCTTTGCCTGAGGAGGAGTGGGAAGAGGTAGAAAAGGAGACTCTTTACCTTACCGAAATACAATACGCTTATGGAACATGGAAAAATGAGTGAAGAATGATCACCAAGAAATCCCTTTCTCCAAATCCCAACTATGATGAGAAAGAGAAAGACATTTTTGGAAATTCGGTTGAGCCTGCTACCTTAACTGAATACAGTTTCTATGTGAGTAGTATCTCTGAGAAAGAGCTGGATAAACTATCTTGCTATAGATTTTACAACAACCGAGCCACGGTAGAGAATAGAATCAAAGAGCAAAAGCTTGGCTTTCGTTTAGATAAGCTTCCTGTACATAACAAAAGAGGGAACGAGGTCTATATCCTTTTAGTAGCCTTAGCCTATAATATCTTAAACTGGTTTAAAAGGTTTCTTTTGCCAGAGGAGTTTAAGTCCAAGTGTATTAAGTGGGTTCGAATGTACCTTTTAAATCTACCAGCACTAATTCAGAGAAAGAAAAAGCAGTACTTTATCAAGTTCTCTAAATTTCATCCCTACAAGGAGCTTGTAGACTATCTCTTTAGAGAATTAGCCAGAGGTAAACCTTATTACGTGGTTTAGCCGTTTGGTTCATTAAAAAGATGGCAGAGTTCCTCCTTTTAGCCTTTAATTCTCTAATCCTGCATTCACTTGTCTTTTTTTAAAAATGAGCTATTATAATTCAAAGGATATAATTCCATAATCTTCTGATTTGTAGGAGAGTTCAATGTCTCGGGAATTTCGTAAAGAGATGGTAGCTATTCTCGATTTTGGCTCGCAGTACAATCAACTGATTGCTCGTCGAGTCAGGGAAAGTAAGGTTTACTGCGAGATTCTTCCCTTTGATATAAAACCTTCTAAATTAGCCAACTTGAATCCTGAGGGTATCATCCTCTCAGGTGGTCCGGCCAGCGTGACCCAAAAGGGAGCTCCTTCTCCTCATCCTGAGATTCTTAATTTAGGAATCCCTGTGCTGGGGATCTGCTATGGCATGCAGGTACTATCTCAGCTTTTAGGAGGTGAGGTTGCCCCAACTTTGCAGAGGGAATATGGAGAAAGCGAACTTAGCATAGATGATGATGAAGATCTCTTCTATGGGATGAGGTCTCCACTAACTGCCTGGATGAGTCATGGGGATAAGATAAGTAAACTCCCCGGAAGTTTCGAAGTTATTGCTCATACAAGGAATTGTCCTGTAGCCGGGATGAAAGACAAAAAAGATAAATTCTATGGGGTTCAATTCCATCCTGAGGTTGCTCATACCCCTCAAGGGAAAAAGATAATTCAGAATTTTCTCTTTAGAATATGCAAATGTTCTCCAAATTGGACGATGAGCTCTTTTATTGACTATTCTCTGAGAAAAATAAGAAAAAAAGTGGGCGCTGGCAAAGTGGTCTGCGCCTTATCGGGGGGGGTGGACTCATCGGTAACTGCTGCGTTAGTAAATAAAGCTATTGGAGAGAGATTAAAATGCGTGTTTGTCAACAACGGGCTTCTCCGAAAGGGAGAGGTAGAGAAGGTGATGGACACCTTTACTCGTCATTTTCATCTGAACCTCCATTATGTTGACGCAGAAGATAGGTTCTTGAGTAAATTAGCTGGAATAACTAACCCGGAGAAAAAGAGAAAGATTATCGGTGAGGAGTTCATTCGGATTTTCTCAGAAGAGGCGAGAAAGCTTGGTAAGATAGACTTTCTTGCCCAGGGCACTCTCTATCCTGATGTGATTGAAAGTCGCTCTGCAAAAGGGGGGCCATCGGCTACTATTAAGAGTCATCATAATGTGGGGGGCTTGCCCCCTGATATGCCTTTTAAACTGCTTGAGCCTTTAAGAGATTTGTTTAAGGATGAGGTGAGAGTTCTGGGAAGAGAGCTTGGTTTGCCAGAAGCTATTGTGAACAGACAACCCTTTCCTGGACCGGGTCTTGGGGTAAGAGTTATAGGAGAAGTTACTAAAGAACGCCTTAAGATTTTACGCGAGGCTGATATAATAGTTACCCAGGAGATGCGAAAATATGAGAATTTCTCAGAGGTCTGGCAGTCATTTGCCGCATTACTTCCCATAAGAAGTGTAGGAGTGATGGGAGATGAG
>JAYEHT010000105.1:0-15819 GCA_034659655.1 Candidatus Aerophobota bacterium
GGGAATGGATAATCTAAATTTAAAAGAACCTGAACTCTCCGCAATATACCAAAAAATATTGGACTTAGAAAAAAGACTTACTTCTAAATCTTCTCCTTTAAAAGTTAAAAAAGAGGATGAGGAAAAAATTTCTTCGCATAGAAACGGCGAGGAAGAAAAATTTAAGAAAATATTAGCTAAGGCAATGGATATTTTTGAAGCAAAGGTAATAAATAATACCGGGAGGTAATTTTTTTATGATTCCTAATATGTTTAAATTATTAAAGCAATTTCAAAAGATGCAAGGAGAGATGAAAAAAGTACAGGGAGAGATGGCCAAAGAGAAAGTCATCGGTTCCAGTGGTGCAGGGATGGTGGAGGTAACTATTAACGGGAAATTTGAGCTCATTGATGTGCATATAGAAAAGAGACTATTAGAAGGAAAGGATGCGGAAATGCTTGAAGATCTGATGGTTTCAGCTGTAAACAATGGAATAAGTAAAGTGCGAGAGCTAATCAAACAAAAAATGGCTCAATTTACCGGTGGGTTAAATATTTCTGAGATGGGTATCCCGGAATTATTCAGTGGATAATCTGAGCAAAGGAGAGATAAATAAAGTGAAACAATGATTTATAGAATATTAGTTATAAATCCCGGGTCTACTTCTACCAGGATATCTTTCTTTGAAGATAAGAAGCAGATAGTTAAGCGCAAAATTAGCCATAATAGAAAGGAATTATCGAGATTTCCCTCGCTTCTGGATCAACAAGAATTTCGAGAGAAAGTAATCCTGAAGCTCATAAAAGATGAAGGTTATACGGTGGATAAGTTTGATGCCCTGGCTGCACGGGGTGGGATCTTGAAACCTCTATCGAGTGGCACTTACACGGTGAACGAAGAGATGGTGAATTATCTAAAATACGAGACGCCTGTTGAACATCCCTCAAATTTAGCTGCCATAATAGCATACGATCTTTCAAAACAGTACCATACACCTGCCTATATAGTTGATCCTGTAAGCGTAGATGAATTCGATGATGTTGCCCGGGTATGTGGCATCCCAGAGATACAACGTCGCAGCCTGGATCATCCGTTGAATCTAAAAGCTGCAGCCAGGAGATGTGCTAAAAAGTTGGGCAAACCATACGAAGAATTGAACCTCATAACCGTCCATCTCGGTGGTGGAATCTCTGTTATAGCCCACAGGAAGGGAAAGATGGTAGATGGAAACAACACGAATGATGAAGGTCCCTTTACGCCTGGAAGAGCTGGAGAAGTTCCAGTTGGTGCCTTAGTCGAAGCTGCATACAGCGGAAAATACACTTACAAAGAGCTTTACTCTCATCTGGTCGAAAACGGCGGTATCGTTGCCTATTTGGGAACCGACAATCTGAAAGAAGCTATGAGAAGCTTTGAGAAAGGGGAAGAAAAGGCGAGGTTAGTATTAAAAGCTATGGTCTATCAGATATCCAAAGAGATATATGCCATCTCCGCCGTTTTAAAAGGCAAGATAGATGCTATAGCCATAGCCGGAGGAATGGCTTACGAGGCCTACATCGTAAATTCTATAAGAGAATACATCTCTAACCTGGCACTCGTTTTAATCTTTCCCGGTGAAATGGAAATGGAAGCACTGGCGTCAGGAGCGCTGCGCGTTCTCAAGGGAGAAGAGAGGGCAAAAATTTATAAGTGAGGAGAGAAGAGATGAAAATAAATTCATTCAATGAGCTTATGCAAGTGGCTAAAGAAATTTCTCACAAAAGAGCAGCCGTAGTTATGGCAGAAGACCCATCCGTTTTAAGTGCAGTTGAAAGAGCAAGGAATGAAGGCATAATAGAAGCAGTCCTTTTCGGTAAGGAAGAAAAAATACGAGAAATCGCTGAGGAGGCAGGAATTTCACTTCAAGCCTACAAAGTAGTGAACGTCCCATCACCTCAAAAAGCGGCGTCCGAAGCGGTGCGCTTTGTAAGAGAGGGAAGAGCCGAGATAATTATGAAAGGATATATCAAAACTGCCGACCTTTTGAGAGCTGTGCTGGATAAAGATATGGGGCTTCGCACTGGTAGAACCTTAAGCGCGGTGAGTGTATTTGAGATACCAGATTATGATAGATTGATAATGGCAGCGGGTGGAGGTATAATTATCAATCCAACTCTAGAACAGAAAGTAGATATGATAAATAACTGTGTTGAAGTGGCTGAGAGTCTTGGATGGGAAGAGCCTCTCACAGCCATAATAGCGGGGATAGAAGTGGTGAATCCCAAAATGCCTGTCACCATAGAAGCTGCAATACTCTCTAAGATGTGTGATAGAGGACAGATAAAAGGCACAATAGTAGATGGACCATTTGCGATAGATAACGCTGTATCTGCGGAAGCAGCAAGACATAAACAGATATCTAGCCCGGTAGCTGGAAAAGCCGATATTCTGGTAATGCCGGACATAGAGGCCGGGAATATCTTTTACAAAACACTGGTATTTTTAGCAGGTGCTAAGGTGGCCCCTACGCTGGCAGGTGCAGCTGTTCCTGTAGTTTTTACATCCCGTGCGGATACAGAAGATGTAAGGCTTTATTCCATAGCATTGTCTTCTATTTATGCTGAGAAGAGACGAGTTTAAATGAAGAGAATTCTGGTGATAAATCCCGGTTCAATTTCTACTAAGCTCGCCGTTTTTGAGGATGAGAAAGAAAAGATATCCACTACACTTGATTACTCTTCTGAAGAACTGTCTAAATATCCTACCGTATATAGCCAATACAACTTTCGTAAGAAGACAATTATTGATTTTCTAAAAAAGAGCTGCTTATCTCCCCAGGATTTCGATTGTGTAGTAGGAAGAGGAGGGCTATTACATCCTGTAGAAAGTGGAACGTTCGTTGTCAACGAGAAGATGAAGGAAGATATGATAAATGCAAGATACGGAGAACATGCATCGAATCTGGGAGCAATTCTGGCAGATGAGCTCACAAAAGAAGATGAAGCAGTAGCTTTCATTGTAGATCCAGTGGTGGTAGATGAAATGGTAGATTTTGCACGTCTTTCAGGACATCCTATGTTTAAGCGTACATCCATCTTTCATGCACTTAATCAAAAGGCAGTTGCTCGATATGTAGCGAAAAAGATGGGTAAGGGATATGAGGATTGTAATTTCGTTGTAGCTCATATGGGAGGGGGCGTATCCGTAGGAACACATATGAAGGGTAGGGTAGTAGATGTAAACAATGCCCTCAACGGCGATGGTCCATTTTCACCTGAAAGGTCTGGAACTGTCCCCACCACGCAATTGTTGGAATTATGCTTTTCTGGTAAGTGGACATTTAAGCAGATGAAGAAGAAAATAAAAGGAAAAGGAGGCTTGGTAGCACATCTGGACACCAACGATGTGCGTAAGGTGTTGAAGATGATAGAGGCCGGGGATGAACATGCCAGGTTGATCTTTACTTCCCTTGTATACCAGATATCGAAATGGATATGCAAGATGGCGACCATACTAAAAGGTGAGATGGATGCCATAATACTGACAGGAGGATTAGCTCACAGTGAACGATTGGTATCGTTGATAAAAGAGAGAATAGAATTTCTTGCCCCGGTAGAGGTTGTGCCAGGTGGTAATGAAATGAGAGCACTTGCTTTAGGTGCGTTAAGGGCGCTAAGAGGTGAGGAAAAAGTAAAGCATTATGGTTGAAGATAGATTTGATGTGAGAATGTCTGGTAATAATAAAAGAGTCTTTGCATTTGTTGGAGGCTTTGGTAGTGGAAAGACCGAGATAGCCATTAACTTTGCACTGTTAAGAAAAGCTCTCGGAAAAGAGGTTGCAATTGCGGACCTGGATGTGGTTAATCTCTACTTTCGTTCTCGGGAACATACGGATTATTTAGAGGAAAGGGGAATAAGGATTATACTTCCCCCTGAAGAGTACAGGAATGCAGATGTTCCTATGATAACGCCAACCGTTATGGGAAGCATATCCAATCGTAAAGTAGATCTCATCCTGGATATCGGTGGAGAAGAGGGCGGTATCGGTGTCTTAGGTTATCTCTCGGAATATCTGCTTAAAGAAGATTACAAGATACTATTCGTGATAAATGGGCGCAGACCTTTTACGAGGAGGGAGGAAGATATTGTGAGTCTCCATAGTAGACTGAGAGAAAAGGCGAGGGGGCTCAAGATAAACTCGTTGGTGAACAATACGAATCTAATGGAAAAAACTACAGGAAAGATAGTAAAAGAAGGGGAAAATTTGCTAAAAAAGGTTTCAAAATCTCTTTCCATTCCAATTGCCTTTAACTCGGTTGCAGAAGAGATGAGTTTGGAAGAGACAAATTTAGAATATCCGATTTTTTGGATAAAAAGGTTCAACCTTGTTTATTGAAAAGGAGATACCAAATGGCGCATGGCTATATTAAGATTGATAGAGAAAAGTGTAAGGGATGTGGATTGTGTATCAGCGCTTGCCCTGAGAAGGTGATAAACTTCAGTAATACATTCAACCAGAAGGGTTATCATCCAGTGGAATTCAACGATCCAGAAAAGAGGTGTACAGTATGTGGCTTTTGCTACCTGATATGCCCCGATGCCTCTATTACAGTATACAGATACGCTAAGGCATCAGTTAAAAAGTGAGAAGGGAGGTAGAAGATGGGTGAAAAGATATTGGCTAAAGGAAATGAAGCCCTTGGTGAGGCTGCGATAAGAGCAGGTTGTCGATATTATTTTGGTTATCCGATAACACCTCAGAATGAATTCACCGAATATATGTCGAGAAGATTACCTGAAGTTGGAGGTGCGTTCCTGCAAGCTGAGAGTGAAGTATCAGTAGTTAACATGCTTTATGGTGCTTCCTGTATGGGAGTGCGTGTTATGACATCTACATCATCTCCAGGTTTCAGTTTAATGCAAGAGGGCATTTCATACATCGCTGGTGCGGAACTACCGGCTGTCTTCATAAACGTTGTCAGGGGTGGACCTGGACTCGGAGATATACAGCCCTCTCAGGGTGATTACCTTCAAGCCACAAAAGGTGGAGGCCATGGTGATTACAGATTAATCGTCTTAGCACCATCCATAATCCAGGAAGCAATAGAGCTGGTAATACTCGCATTCAATCAAGCAGATAAGTACAGAACACCGGTTGAGATATTGGCTGACGGTATGATAGGTCAGATGATGGAACCCGTTGAACTTCCGGAGATGAGGTCACTCGATAAACTTCCTGAAAAACCCTGGGCTCTGACTGGAGCGAAGGGAAGAGAACCGAACAGGCTCACCTCTTTTGATTTAGACCCGCACAATCTGGAAAAGATGAATTTGAGATATCAAGCAAAGCGGGAGAAGATAATCGCTAACGAGCAGAGATGGGAAGAGACGAACGTAGAAGGAGCGGATATATTGGTAACTGCTTATGGAACGGTTGGAAGGATTATGAAGACAGTTATAGAATTGGCGAAGAAAAAATCTATAAAGGTTGGTTTATTTAGACCAATAACACTCTGGCCGTTCCCATATAAGCGCCTTGAAGAATTATCAAAAGAAGCAGATACTGTCCTGACCGTAGAGTTGAGTGGTGGTCAGATGCTGGAAGATGTAAAATTAGCAGTTAAAGATAATGCAAAGACACCCTTTTACGGTAGAATGGGTGGTGTCGTCCCGACACCGGAAGAGATATTGAAGCAGATAGAAAAGCTGGTTAAAGAAAGGGGAAGGGTATGAGGGCAAAAGTAGTGATGAAGAGACCAGAGTCTCTCTCAAAGGTAGGTTTTACTTACTGTCCGGGATGCCATCATGGGATAGTGCACAGGCTTATCGCAGAAACAATAGATGAATTGGAGATTCGTGAGAAAACTGTTATAGTTGCGCCCGTTGGATGTGCTGTCTTTGCCTATACTTTCTTTGAAATTGATGGAACGGTAGCATCTCACGGTAGGGCTCCGGCAGTTGCAACGGGAATGAAACGCGCAAGACCGGATAGAATAATATTCACTTATCAGGGAGACGGTGATCTTGCCGCCATCGGCACAACTGAAACAGTCCATGCTGCGAACAGAGGAGAGAACATAACAGTAATATTCATAAACAATGCTGTATACGGAATGACTGGAGGTCAAATGGCTCCGACAACACTTATAGGGCAGAGAACCACGACAACGACTCGCGGTAGGGACCCGAAGACAGCTGGTTATCCTATACGGGTCTGCGAGATGCTGTCTCAGCTAGAAGGACCAACGTATATAGAAAGGGTTACCGTGGATACACCCCAACATGTGATGAAGACAAAGAGAGCAATAAAAAAAGCCTTTGAGAATCAGATAAATGGAGATGGCTTCTCTCTTGTAGAAGTCCTATCAGCCTGTCCTACCGGTTGGGGTCTGCCTCCCGAGGAAGCGGTGAGGTGGTTGCAAGAGAATTTGATGGAATTCTACCCTTTGGGTGTCTATAAGGACAAAAAAAGCAGGATTAAAGAAGTAGGGAACGGTCGCGACCGTTCCCTACTAAAAGACTAAAAAGCAGGATTAGAGGGAAAACCAGAGAAACAAAAAAACAAGAGAAACTAGATTAGAGGATAAGGGAGAGAATTATATGACAAATCAACTCATAGCTGCTGGTTTTGGTGGTCAAGGCATGATGTTGTTGGGACAGCTAATAGCCTATGCAGGTATGCTTGAGGGAAAATATGTGACATGGCTGCCCTCCTACGGTCCAGAGATGAGAGGCGGGACTGCTAACTGCACAGTGATAGTTTCAGATAAGCCGATAGGTTCCCCCGTAGTGGCGGCACCTACAGAGATTATAGTGATGAACATACCTTCTATGCTTAAATTCAGTCCGCTTCTCGCAAAAAATGGAAAACTGTTCTTGAATTCCTCCATAATAGATAGAGGACCCCAGAGGTCAGACCTGGAGGTCATAAGAGTACCTGCCAATGCCGTAGCAGATGAGCTGGGAAATCTAAAGGTGGCAAATATAGTGATGTTGGGCTCTTATGTTAAGAAGACAGAGATATTGTCAGGAAACTCCATAAAAGCAGCGTTGGAAAATAAATTTGTGGGAAAGAAAAAAAAATTACTGGATCTGGATATCAAGGCTTTCGAGAGGGGAACTGCCCTCGTTTAACCCCTGCATTTGACTTTTACCCTTTGTAGTTTATACTCTTTTATATAGCTGGAAAGGAGGTGAGAAATTTTAAGAGTTGCCGAAACATTATCAAATTATTAAAAAAGGAGGCTAAAATGAGAGGCAGGATGTTTATAGTCCTGTTGTTAACAGCAGGACTGGTGTTTAGCACAGTTGCTGGCGCCTCTGCTGGCGAAACTTTAGTATTTGGCAGCAGTGGAGATGCGGTTAGATTGGATCCTGCAGATGTAACCGATGGAGAATCTATCCAGAGAATGGACAATATTTTTGAGGGTTTAGTTGAATATAAATCAGGCACCACAGAGATACAACCCTGTTTAGCCACATCCTGGGAGGCATCTCCGGATGGAAAGGAGATCACCTTTAAATTAAGAAGGGGAGTTAAATTCCACGATGGGACAGATTTAAACGCAGATGCAGTTGTCTTCTCCTTTGCCCGGCAATACGATCCAAACCATCCTTACCATCAGTATGGCGAATGGGCATATTGGGGATATATGTTTGGTGATATAGAAAAAGTGGTAAAGATTGATGACTATACAGTAAAAATTGTCCTCAAAAGGCCAAATGCCTCAATAATGACGAGTTTAGCGATGTTCACGGCTTGCATTGTGAGTCCCACAAACGCTGAAAAGCATAAAGGAGATGCCTTCAAGCATCCCTGCGGCACAGGTCCTTTCAAATTTGTAGATTGGGTGAAAGCTGACCATATCACCTTAAAGGCTAATGATAATTATTGGCGTGAAAGGGCTAAACTGGACAGATTAATCTTCAAGGTTATCCCTGACCCTTCGGCAAGACTTATGGCTTTAGAAGTGGGCGAAGTCCATGGAATAGAGTATCCAGATCCCACTCATTTTGATAGAATAGAAGCTAATTCAGATTTAAAACTTCAAACACAACCAGGAATGAATATCGGATATCTGGCTATGAATACAGGATATGGATACAAAGATGCGAATGGAAATGGAGTGCGTGATGCAGATGAGCCCTGGGTAAAAACCCCCGGATATTTTGAGCCCCTTACCAGGAAAAGAGTGAGGCACGCAATTAACTACGCCATTGATAAGAAGTCGATAGTGGAGAATATTTATAAGGGAACGGCGATAGTGGCAAAGAACGGAATGCCACCATTTATGCTCGGATATAATGATGAAATAGAAGATTATCCGTATGACCCTCAAATGGCAAAAGAGCTTTTAGCAGAAGCGGGATATCCAGATGGCTTTAAAGTTACTCTGTATGTAATGCCTGTATCCAGACCCTATATGTTTGACCCTCCAAAGATTGGGGAAGCGATTCAAAGTTATTTAGCTGCTGTAGGTATAACTGTGAGCATTTATCAGGTAGATTGGAGCACCTATCTTCAGGAAACCGAAGCTGGAAACCATCAAATGTGTCTTCTGGGATGGACAGGTGATAATGGGGACCCGGACAACTTTATGAATGTATTATATGGAGCAAACGCTTGTTCAATAGGCACAGCCGGAAACTACGGCTTCTATAATGATGAGAGAATGCAGGATTTACTCTCCAGGGCACTACAAACCTATGATAAGGAAAAGAGAGCAGCATACTATAAAAAAGCGCAGGAAATGCTGCACGAAGATGCCCCATGGGTATATCTGGCTCATGCAAATCAGCATATAGTCTTCAGGAAAAATGTGCATGGTTATGTCCTTCATCCCACATCTCGGAAGTTCTTCTATCCCGTATGGATAGAATAAGAGAAACTCTTTTTACGTAAGTCTTTTAGAGTGAGGGGGTGATTTTAATCACCCCCTCCCACTTTATATGAGAAGTCAAAATAATGAAGTGGTATATTACAAAAAGATTGTTAATGTTAATACCGGTTTTACTGGGAACTTCAATTATTGCATTTTCTTTAATACATCTCGCCCCTGGTGACCCCGCAAGAACAAT
Source organism: Candidatus Aerophobota bacterium (assembly GCA_034659655.1). GTDB lineage: Bacteria > Aerophobota > Aerophobia > Aerophobales > JAGGXI01 > JAGGXI01. The sequence goes on from JAYEHT010000105.1 coordinate 9,038, forward strand.
GGCTGGCGAACACGCATCCCAACAAGTAATTAATGCTATAAGGGAAAAATATGGGTTAGATAAACCTCTTTATATTCAGTATGGGATATGGCTTAACCGCGCTTTACATGGCGATATGGGCCGCTCTATAGTGTCTAACGAATATATAACTAAAGAGATACTTGATAGATTTCCCAATACATTTGAGCTTGCTCTCTTCTCAATGATTCTTGCTATAATTATAGGCATCATCGCGGGGATTATCTCTGCGTCCAGGCAGTATTCTGCTCTTGATTACACATTTATGGGAATAGCACTCTTTGGCGTATCAATGCCCGTTTTTTGGTTGGGAATTATGCTTATGATGGTTTTTGGAGTATTCCTGAGATGGCTCCCTATAGGTGGGCGTATAGATATTATCATCCCTTTCCATCGTATCACAGGTTTTTATATCATTGACAGCATAATTACAGGCAATTTTGCGGCTTTAATAAGTACACTTCGTTATTTAATTTTACCTTCCATTGCCCTGGCAACAATACCTATGGCTACAATCGCCAGGGTAAGTAGGTCGAGTATGCTGGAAGTATTAAGACAGGATTTTATAAGAACAGAAAGAGCGAAGGGATTATCAGAGAGAGTGGTAATCTACAAGCATGCCGTAAGAAATGCAATGATTCCTGTAGTTACTGTAATTGGATTAAATTTTGGCTTGCTGCTTGCAGGAGCTATTCTCACAGAAACAGTCTTCTCCTGGCCTGGAATAGGTAGGTACGTTATAAAAGCAGTGAGTGTGAGAGATTACCCCGCTGTGCAGGGATGCGTGCTATTTTTTGCTTTTGCGTTTGTAATTGTGAATTTAGTAACAGATATTATCTATGTCTATATAGACCCGAGAATTCATTATAGATAGGATAAAATGGAAAGAAAAAGAGAGACAAAAGCAGAAGAATTAATAAGAAGGTTTAAATACAATAAATCGGCAGCTTTTGGTCTGATAATCGTTCTTATATTTGTTTTATGTGCAATACTGGCAAACTATATTGCTCCTAATAATCCCACTCCTTCCCCTCCGGAACTGTTCAAGAGCCTGAAACCGGGATTCTGGAGTGAAGATGGATTAAAAGAAATGCCTCTGGGAACTGATGCTCTGGGAAGATGTGTTCTCAGCAGAATTCTCTATGGAGCCAGGGTGAGTTTGAGCGCAGGTTTTGTTGCCGTTGGAATCGCCATGCTTCTGGGCATAACTTTTGGAGTAATAGCAGGCTATTACGGGAGATGGGTGGATGCTCTCATTATGAGAATAGTGGATATTATGTTTGCATTTCCAGCTTTACTCCTGGCTATAGTAATTGTGACAGTTATAGGGCAAGGATTGGATAAAGCGATGATTGCCATAGGCATAGTTTACACTCCTCAAATGGCGAGAATCATAAGGAGCTCGGTGCTCTACATTAAGGAGATGGAATATATTGAAGTGCAAAAAGCGATAGGTTCCAGCAATTGGAGAGTTATCCTTCGTCATGTTCTCCCAAATAGTATAGCACCTGTCATTGTATACGGAACCCTGATGCTGGCGACAGCTATTCTTGACTGTGCAGCACTCGGCTTTTTGGGCTTAGGCGCTCAACCTCCAACACCGGAATGGGGAACCATGCTCTCTAAAAGTTATATGTATATTGTGAGTGGAGCGTGGTGGGCAGCAACCTTCCCCGGAATAGCTATACTACTCTCGGTGTTGGGGCTTAACCTGTTAGGCGATGGTTTAAGAGATATTTTAGACCCGAGACTCAAAACATAGAGTAAATTATGAAAGAACTACTTAAAGTAAAAAACCTGAAAACACACTTTTTTACCCACGAAGGAACGGTAAAAGCTGTAAACGGGATTGGTTTCAAGATTAACCAGGGAGAAACTCTGGGGCTTGTTGGAGAGTCTGGATGTGGTAAAAGCGTTACCGCCCTCTCCATTATGAGATTAATTCCCCATCCTCCCGGGAAAATTGTGAGTGGAGAAATCTATCTTGAAGGTAAGAACCTCTTAAAATTAGATGAGAAGAAAATGAGAAAAATAAGAGGTAAAAAGATATCTATGATTTTCCAGGAGCCTATGACTTCATTAGACCCCGTATTTACCATTGGTTATGAGATTATGGAATCTATTCAACTACATCAAGGATTAAAAAAAGAAGAGGCAAGAGAAAAGGCAATAGAAGCATTGAAAATCGTAGGAATGCCGGATGCAGAAAAGAGGATAAATAACTATCCCCATGAGCTATCCGGGGGGATGAGGCAGAGAGCAATGATTGCTATGGCTTTATCCTGCAATCCTACCTTACTTATCGCTGATGAACCAACGACTGCATTGGATGTTACCATTCAGGCTCAGATTTTGAGATTAATTAACGAACTAAAGGAGAAGTTTGGTGCTTCTGTGATGTTGATAACCCATGACCTCGGAGTAATTGCTGAAATGTGTGATTATGTTGCTGTGATGTATGCAGGACATATTATAGAGTATACAGATATAGATACGCTTTTCCGCAATCCACTCCATCCATACACAAAAGGATTAAATAAATCGATACCAAGACTCGATGTAGAGGTTGAACATCTTGATACAATCAAGGGCTTGGTGCCCAATCTCCTCGATATCCCTTCGGGATGCCCATTTTATCCGAGATGTGATTTTTGCTTGGAAAAATGCACTAAACAGATGCCTGAGTTAATAGAAGTAGAAGACCATCATCTGGTAAAATGCCATTTAGTTAAAGGAAATAAAAGAGTTCATTAAAGTTCTCCACCTGGGTAGGGGAGGCTTTAGCCTCCCAATCGCTTTTTAATTCTTGCTTCACAAAGGGCGACTAAAGTCGCCCCTACCCACAAGTGGGTTGTTTAGAATTTTGGTGGGTTGAAGTAGGTTAAAAATACAGGGAAAGAAGTTCTTAAATCACCTCAAATAAAAGGAATGGAAAAGTTAATAGAGGTTAAAAATCTAAAAAAGTGGTTCTGGATGGGTGGGGCACTTTTCGGGGGAAAAGAGGCTGTTAGAGCTGTAGATGATGTGAGTTTCTATATAAAAAAGAGGGAGATTCTTGGTCTTGTGGGAGAGTCTGGATGCGGGAAGACAACTTGCGGAAAAGTAATTTTAAGAATATTAGACCCTACTATGGGCAGTATCTACTTTGACAATCATAATATAACCCATTTAAAAAGAAGTGAGATGATAAAATTTAGAAGAAAAATGATGATTATCTATCAGGACCCCTTTGGTTCCCTCGACCCAAGAATGACTATAGGAGCTGCTATTGCTGAACCAATGGAGGTGCACAATACTGTTTCAAAAAAGGGGAAAGAAGAGAAAGTAGTAGAAATTATGGGGAAGGTTGGTCTTACGCCGGATCAGATGAATAGATACCCTCATGAATTCAGCGGTGGCCAAAGGCAAAGAATAGGAATTGCAAGAGCTTTAGCAACAAATCCAGAGTTCATAGTTGCAGATGAACCTGTGTCAGCTCTGGATGTTTCCATTCAGGCTCAGATCATTAATTTATTGAAGGATTTACAGAAGGAATTCGGGCTTACCCTTTTATTTATAGCTCATGATCTGAGTGTAGTAAAACATATAAGCGAGAGAGTTATCGTGATGTATTTGGGCAAAATAGTTGAGATGGCCCCCAAAAAGGAATTATTTGATAATCCCAAACATCCTTATACTAAAGCATTGCTTTCTGCAATACCGATTCCCAATCCAGGACTCAGAAGAAAAGAAGAGATTTTAATGGGAGATGTCCCCAGTCCTATAAATCCCCCTTCTGGATGTAGATTTCACTCAAGATGTCCTTATGCTAAGGATGTATGCAAAGAGAAAGAACCGGAACTGATTGATTTACAAGACAAGCACTATGTAGCCTGTCATCTGTTCCCCTGAAGATAGAATTGAGAATTAAGAAAAAAAGGCAAAAATAAAAAAACAAGGAGGAGAGATATGACAAAAATAATTAAAAAAGGGATGGTAATAGTAACAGTTAGTGTGGGGTTAATGCTGCTTTTGAGTGCTTCCTCTGTTTGGGGAATGACTGCTAAGAAGTTTATTAATAATATGGGGCGGGCTTATGAGGAGCAGATGGAAGAGATTGAGGATATGACTATATTTAGAGAAAATAAAGGTGGAATGCCTATGTTAGCGAGGAAGTCAACAATTTATCGAAAGAGAGCAGAAGTTGCCGGGAAAACAATTTACAAGACTCGCACCGAAACAGAGATGATGGGTAGAACGATGGTAACAATATATGATGGGGTATACAATTGGTCAGTGGACCCTGCATCTGGCAAGGTAAAGAAGGAGAAGGCAAAGTATGACCCCACTCAAATATGGAAGAATCTTGATCTTTCTGAGACTCATTATCTCGGCACTGAGGAAATTGAAGGGAAAAAGGCTCATCTATTGAAGATTGATAACCCACTCAAGGTATTAGGTATGCCATCAACCAAAATTTTACAAGAACGTGAAGCCTCGGCGGAGGGAAAGATATGGGTTAATGCTGAGGACTGGATGCTTGCAAGAACATTAATAATAATGAGTGGAAAATTCAAGGAAGGAAAAGAGGCCACTATAAGATTTAGTATGGACTTCAAGGATTATCGCCCCGTTGATGGTATGCTCCTTCCTTATAGAATGATAACCAGTACCAAGATAGATATACCCGGCGCATCTGAGAAAGAAAAACAGATGATGCAGGCTTTTATGGGAGGAATGGGCTCTTTTGAGATGATAACTACTGAAGTAAAGGTTAACACAGGACTCTCTGATGAGCTTTTTGATGGAACCAGGTTAAAAACCGGGTAAACCCCGTTAGATAGAGAAACTTATCTAAGAGGACGAGCAGAAACAATCCAAAGTGGATATACTCTGGTGATGAGGGAAGAGTCTCGAGTATTCTTGACAATTTAAAAAAAATGTGCTATAAAATAAGACCGGAAGGGGGTGAAAAACAGGTAGACCGTTGGTTGAAGAATAAAGAGAGAAGCTAAGAAGTTGGTGAGTTTAACAATAGTGTAGTTAACAAATGAAAATAAGCGGAGGAAAATTATGGCAAAAGAAGAAAGGAAATTAAGAAGAAAGTTGAATCTTCTAGATGTAACTTCAATAACTGCAGGTATAGTTGTTGGAGCGGGTCTGTTTATAGTGACCGGTGTAGGTGCAAAATACGCAGGCTCATGGGTATGGCTCTCCTATTTAATAGGAGTAATTCCAGTTGTCCTGGTGGGCTTAAGCACTGCCTCATTGGCACAAATGTATCCTGTTGAAAGTGGAGAAAGTTACATCTATCCAACGAGAATCATATCCAAACTCTTTGGATTTCTTTCGGGTTGGGGGATGTGGTTCGCAATAATAGGACCGGTTGCAATCACAGCTAAAGCGTTCGTTCAATACCTGAATGCGCTCCCCCAAATAGGCACAGTATTCCCGGTGGTAGCTGGAGCGGTAATAGTAACGCTAATATTCTTTGTGATAAACTACCTTGGAGTAAAAACAGTTGCCTGGTTACAGAATGTTCTTTTTCTATTTATGGTGGCAGGAGTAGCCGTGTTTATTGTTTGGGCTTTACCCCATTTAAACCGTAGTTTGTTGGCTATGAAATCTCCCTATGGATTTAACGGCATAATAAAGGGATCCTCTATCCTGATTTTCTCCTATGCTGGCCTCACATTAGCAGCAGATTTAGGTGAGGAAACAAAAAATCCGAAAAAAACAATTCCTTATGGAATTATGTTAGGTGCTTTTATTCCTATGGTATTGTATACTCTGTTTGCCCTTGTATGTGTAGGAGTTATGCCCTGGGGTGATTTTGCTGCTGCAAGTGCACCTGGTGCTGCTGCAGCAAAGGTTTTTATGGGCCCGGCAGGGGTTACTTTCCTTTGTGTGGTTGCCTGGGCTGCGGTATTATCATCTCATAATGGAGAGCAGGCAACGGCAGCAAGAATTTCCTTTGGTTTGTCGAGAGATAAGGTTATCACAGGAAAATTGGCTGATATCAATAGATTTGGGATTCCTCATTATGCACTGATTGCCTCAGCTGCCATTGCGATATTTTTAATCGTAACCGGAACCTTAGAGCTACTGGCGACAATCATTGTCTCTATGTTTTTGTACAACTGGATTATCACTCATTTAGCACTAATCGTAGTCCAGAAAAAGTTCCCGGAGATGTATGAGAAGACACCATTCAAACTTAACGGGTGGAAGTTGATAGTTCCTATTATAGGATTAATTATCTCAGTTATTCTGCTTGTATATCAGGGATGGGTGGCATTGAGCTATGCTGCGATATGGATGATTGTCGGTGCTATTGTCTATTTTATTGGATATAGCAGAAACAAGGAAGAAGTTAGTAAACTGATGAGTGAGTGGCCGGTTGGAAGATACTTAAAGTAAATATGGGAAGGTAGTAAATAAATGAATAAGATATGTGAAATTGGAAAAGCGGAGAGCGTAAAGATTTATACTCTTCTGGAGGATTATGCAGGGTATGAAACCTCGTTTTATGCCCAGCACGGCATCTCTTTTTTGATAGATGTTAAAAATAAGAGTCTATCCAAAAGGATACTGTTTGATGTGGGTCAATCAGCAACCCCTATTCTTCATAATATGGAGCTTCTCGGAATAAACCCCAATACCATTGATATGATTTTTCTCTCTCACTGCCACTATGACCATACCGGAGGACTTGTTGAAATTTTGAAGTCTGTAAAAGAGGGAGTCCCTATAGTTGCTCACCCGGATATATTCAGACCCCATTT
>JAYEHT010000106.1:0-3080 GCA_034659655.1 Candidatus Aerophobota bacterium
TCCGCAAGGAGGTATTGCATTTTCCCTCTTCTATCCCGAAGCTCTTATGGATAGAATAGGAAGTTTCGATCCCAAAGTCAAATTTTCAAAGATCAACTAAATATATTTACCTAACATATTATACAAGAAGGTTTAAACTGGAGTTTCAAATTAGAATTTCTAAAAAATTTATGGATAACAATACTTCTAATGTGATTAGAGAAGAAATGAAAACCAGGAGGTTAGGTTGGAAAAAAAGACAAACATACTTTTGGGCTTATTTGTAGGAGCAATTGTTACTGCAAATTTGATTGGTTTGAAAATTGCTAACTTCGGAATATTTGAAGCAAGTGTTGGAATCCTTGTATTTCCGATAACCTTTCTTGTAACCGATATAATTGAAGAGGTTCACGGAAAGGAAAAAGCAAAGGAATTTGTTTTGATAGGACTCATCACCTTAGTTTTTGCGTTATTTATAACTGTTTTGGGTGTAATTTTGCCCTTTGCTGAGAGAAGTTTAGTTAAAGAAGAATATACCAAAATTTTTGGAACAACGATTAGAATTTTTATTGCCAGTATAATAGCCTTTACCTTTTCTCAAATGCACGATGTATGGGCTTTCAGTTTTTGGAAGGCGAAGACGAGAGGAAAATTTTTATGGTTAAGAAATAATTTAAGCACCGCAGTAAGTCAGTTTTCGGATACAGCTTTATTTATGTTCATAGCTTTTTATGGTATAAGTCCGAAGTTTACAGTTTCCTATGTGTTTTCTTTGATAATTCCCTATTGGCTGGTTAAGGTTCTCTTTGCTTTATTTGATACTCCTTTTTGCTACCTTGGGGTCAAATGGTTAAAAGGAAAAGAAAGACTCCATGGTGTTTTTGAGAGTGCGTAGGTAGCGGCTGCATCCGTAGAATAGGCAAACACAAAGGGATTTTAAGAAAAAATTGACAAGATTTCTAAGTTGTGATAAATTATATACAATCTCTTAGGAAATATAATTAAGTCTTGCCCAAGCTTGTTACAAAATTATTATCTGTCGCTTTTTAATATAAAAAGGGGAGTTTGTTATTGATGCAGATTGTGAAAGTGCTCACAATCACTTGAGCGGAACAGAAGAAGGTAGTTCACTTAACGGCACCGTCGCTATATTGTTAAAATTAAATAGAGAGAATTAAGTATAGGAGGTAGATATGGAGATGAGAATATTGGCAAAATCGAAGGTTTCCCCTCTGCTGGATAAAATCCTTGGTGATATGCCGGTGGTGGGGGTAAAGGAGAAGGAGGGAAAGTATGTTTATGATTATATAGGCTCTGGAGAGAAAGCTTGTCTCGATTTCGATGTTACTGTGCAGTCACCGAAGAGATTTATCCTTCCTCCTCAGGAGGTTATCCTTCAATTTTCTTTGGGGGAAAAGGTTCAAATAGAACCTTACCTAAAAGCTGAACCTCAGATAATCTGGGGAATCCATCCTTACGATATTAAGGCGATTAACTTTCTGGATAAGACCTTTCAGGAAGAAAATGCGGATGAGCATTACCTCAAAAAGAGAAGAAGCACCGTTATTGTAGGGATAGATCCCTTGAGGGCTTCGGGAAAATCCTTCTGGGCTTCGATGGAAGCTGACAAAGTAGATAAAGGATTTGATATTTTTTTAACTGATATCGGGGAAGATTATCTGGTAACCATAGGCACAGAAAGAGGAAGAAAGCTTTTAGATAAATATGGCATTCTAACTTCTGCTACTTCCTCACAGGTAAAAGCCGGAGATTCAGTAAAGGCAAAGTTGAAAGACTTATGTTCTACGGAAAGAAAGCTTAACTTTCCCTTAAAGCTCCTCCCTCAGATTCTGATGAAAGGGGAAGAGGAGGAAATATGGAAGGAAAAGTCAGAGAAGTGTTTTTCCTGTGCTTCCTGTAATTTAGTTTGCCCCACCTGCTACTGTTTTGATGTTCAGGAAGAGATGAGTGAGAATTTAAGAGAAGGGAGAAGATATAGAGTATGGGATGGGTGTTTACTGGAGGATTTTGCCAAAGTAGCCACGGGAGAAAACTTCAGGGAAGAAAGATACCAGAGATTTCGCCATCGCTTCTACAGAAAGGGTCTCTACCTGAAAGAAAGATATGGAGAGTTTGCTTGTGTGGGATGTGGACGTTGTGCCAGCGCTTGCCTTCCCGATATTGCTGATCCTGTGGAGATATTCAATACTCTTTATGAGTCCCTAAAAGGAGTGTTAACCTATGAATGATAAAAAATCAATTTATCAACCCGATATTGCCCAAATAGTTAATATAAAGAAACTTACAGAGAATGAGAAACTATTTGAGATGAGTTTTATAAATGGAAGGAAGCGGTTGGGTCACCTTCCAGGACAATTTGTAGAGCTCTCTGTATTCGGGGTGGGAGAAGCTCCCATTTCTGTAAGTTCTTCCCCAACCCGAGGCGACAACTTTGAGCTGGCGATAAGAAAGGTAGGAAATGTTACCGGAGCTCTGCACAGGATGGAAGTGGGAGACAAAGTGGGAATTCGAGGACCATTTGGCACTCACTTTCCCACCGAGGAATCAGAAGGAAAGGATTTGTTATTCGTGGCCGGGGGTATTGGACTGATTCCCCTGAGGTCATTCATCTACTATGTTCTGGATAACCGAGATAAGTACAAGCGGATAATCATCTTTTTTGGTTGTAAGACAGTGGAAGAGCGATTATTCACCGATGAGCTGAGGGAATGGGAGAAGCGCGAGGATGTGGAGTTAGTTCAAACTATAGATAAGCCTTCCCCTGCTTGGAAGGGGAATGTAGGAGTAATCACTACTTGTTTTCCAAAGATAGAGATAGATGCAAAAAAGACCGTATGTTCAATTGTGGGACCCCCGGTGATGTATAAGTTCTGTCTTAAGGAGGCTAAATCAAGAGGAATACCCGATGATAACATTATCTTTTCTCTGGAGAGAAGAATGAAGTGTGGGGTGGGGAAATGTGGTCATTGCCAGATTAATGGTGTTTATGTGTGCCAGGATGGGCCGGTTTTTCGATATTCTCAAATCAAAGATTTAAAGGAGGCAATTTAATGAGTTCAAAACCGAAGGTTGCTTTTTTT
>JAYEHT010000107.1:0-3060 GCA_034659655.1 Candidatus Aerophobota bacterium
ATCAAAATAATAAAAGAACCTTTTCTTACTTTAATCTTTCTAATCCCTCTTTAATTTTATCAACCCCTTCCTCAATATCTTGCAAAGAAATGGCGTAGACAAGACGAACATATTCATCACAGCCAAAGGCAGACCCTGGTGTTACAGCTACTCCTTGCTCTTCCAGGAAATATTCGGATAAATCCATAGAATTGTTTATTTGCCAATCTTTCCACCCTTTTCCAAAGAAATGGGAGATATTTGGAAACACATAAAAGGCTCCCGAAGGAAGGAGACATCTAATTCCTTCAATCTGGTTTAATTTATCTACCATAAGATTGCGTCTCTGCTGAAATATCTTTTTTCGTTCTTCCACCCCTTCTTGAGGTCCTCTTAAAGCAGAAATAGCCGCCGTTTGAGCTATAGAATTAGCACCAGAAGTAGAATGGCTCTGTATCTTTCCCATTACCTGAATAATCTCCTCTCTGCCTCCCGCATAACCAATACGCCATCCAGTCATACAGTAAGTTTTGGAAACTGCATTTACAGTAATGGTTCTCTGCTTTATTTCGTCACCCAATGAAGCTATACTAATGTGATTGCCTTCGTAGGTTAGTTTTTCATTAATCTCATCGGAGATAAGATAAATGTCATAGTTTACTACCAAAGAAGCGATCTCTTCAAGCTCCTCCCGATTATATACAGCTCCTGAAGGGTTATTTGGATAGTTGATAATGAGAATCTTCGTTTTAGAGGTAATCTTTTTTTCTAAATCTTTCGGATTTATTTTAAATGCTTTATCTTCTTGAGTACTTAAGAAGATAGGAACAGCTCCGGCTAACTTCACTTGATCAGGATAGGAAACCCAATAAGGAAGTGGGATAATCACTTCATCGTTGGGGGTACAAATAGTTTGGATAGCGTTGTAGATTGCTTGCTTTGCTCCAACAGTAACTACAACCTGGGAGGGAGAATAGGCTATATTATTCTCATTTTTAAATTTTTCACATACAGCCTTCTTCAATTCAGGTATCCCTGATGCAGGAGTATATCTTGTAAATCCATCCTTTATTGCCTTAATGCCAGCTTCTCTTATCTCTAAAGGAGTATCGAAATCTGGCTCCCCTATCCCAAAATTTATAACTCTCTTTCCTTCTTTAATCATCTGTTTAGTTCTCGTATTTATAGCTGTAGTAAGTGATATACCAACTTTAGCTGCTCTTTCTGACAAATTCTTCATTTTTTTCTCCTTATTCTTCCATCGAGGGTAAAGTCATAGTTGCAAAGGGGAGAACAATAATCTCTTTTGCTTTTTCTAATAATTTGTTTACCTCTTTGAAACCCCCTTCTTTTATTATACTTATTTTTGAGGAGATCTCAAGTCAAAGTCATAACAAATTAATTTCTTTTTTAGTCCCATAAGGTCTGAAACATTTCAAATTAACCCCTGATTAAAATGATACTCTTCTGAAAATAGAAAAATTCCGGTAGGTAAAAAAGAATGGATATGAGCGGAAGAAATTAAACTTTGAGGCTTTGCAGGAAAGATACTTTATAAAAAACTCAAGAAAAGGGGAAGTCTTCTATCTTTGGATGGATACTTAAGAAACACTCATCAAAAACAGAAAATATCTCATCAGCAAGATAAATTATAAATACCTAAGGAAAGAGCTAACCGGCGGGAACTAGATTCAATTACTAATTTCCGCCATCTCCTTAAAAGAGTGAAGAGAACAATCTCAGTCCAGATACTGCTTCAACATTCTTTCTTTAGCTATTTTTCGTAATTGTTCTAATATTTTTGCCTCAATTTGTCTTATTCTTTCTCTGGTTACTCCGTATTTTTCTCCTATTTCCTGTAAGGTGCAGTCCCATCCGTCCTCTGTTCCAAAACGGAGTTTCAAAATTTCCCGTTCTCTCCCGTCTTTAACCTCTTTTATCAACTCCCTTATCTCCTTTTGGAGATAACGGAGGTTAATCTCCTCAAAAGGACTTCTTGCCTTCTCATTCTCTATGAGTTCTATTAAATGGCTATCTTTGTCTTCGCCAATAGGAGTGTCTATAGATGTGGATCTGACAATAACTTTTTGAACGCCTTCTACTTTTTCCAATGGAAGATCGCATTTTTCAGCAATCTCCTCCGTCGTAGGACCTCTTCCCATCTCCTGTTCTAATTCCCGAGAAGCTCTATTCACCTTCTTCATAAGTTCGGTTATATGTATAGGTACGCGAATAGTCCGTGATTGGTCAGAAATAGCTCTGGATAAGGACTGTCTTATCCACCAACTAGCATAGGTACTGAAGCGGTTTCCCCTCTGGTAGTCAAACTTATCTACAGCCCGGTAAAGACCGATATTCCCCTCCTGAATAAGGTCGAGAAAGGGAACTCCTCTCCCTGTATATTTTTTTGCAAAGCTAACTACCAGACGCAGGTTAGCTTTAATCATCTTGTCCCTGTAGTTTCTATAACGAAGATTCGCTTCTCTAATCTCTTCTCTCAATTCAAGGAACTTTTTTCCGCCTTCCACCAATTCTATTTCCGCTATCTTCCCCTCGTTTAATGCCACTATAAAATCAGCCATTCTGGCTATTTTTTTGAATTTCTTTCCTGCTTTCTTTAAATTTTCTTCCCTGAACCCTATTTTTTGAACTAAATGAGAATTTCCTTCTAATAAGGAAACTAGCTCGAGGGTCTTTTTTCTCAAAATTCTCTTGCTTTCTCTTATCTTTTCTCCGTACTCTTTCTCCTGCTCAGCAGATAAAAGAGGAGTTCTTCCTATTTCCCGGAGATATTTTCCTATTCCATCATTTATACTTATCTGCCCGGAAACTGATTCTTTAGTAGTTGTTTCTTCTTCGAGGGTTTCATCAATTTTCTCTTTTTTCCCAAGTTCTTTAAAGAAACCAAATGCATCATTAGACTCTTCGGCATCGGAGGTATTCTCAAGAATGGAAATTTCATCTAAATTTTTTTCTCCATTCCTTTTTTTAAAAAGATTTTTTTTTCTCCTATTTTTCATATTATCCTCACCTCAATAAGATTTGTTTCTTTAATTTAGTTAATTCTTTAGACCATTCATT
>JAYEHT010000108.1:0-3052 GCA_034659655.1 Candidatus Aerophobota bacterium
CCACTTTTCCATTATGATCATTCCCCTTTCACCTCCTGGAATTTTTCTTTTCCAGGAGAATATCATTTTACCCAGGGGGGTCAATTTTCAGTGGTGATAAGGGGTCAATTTTCAATGTTAATCTATACTTATCTCTGCATCATGTACTATTTCATCAAGACTACTGGCTATTCCTTTCAGATTCAGGGTGCTTAAAAAGCTCAGAGTCTGTTCATAGGCTTTCATATGAGCGCTCCTTTACCTTTGCCAACGAGCTCTTTATACACAGATAAACTCCTCTCGGTGACCCCTAAAGGTTCATGCGCACCTTGGTGCTTTCGGTCTAGTGTTGGTATTTCCTTGATGATATCATTTGATCCTTGAGAGGTCCGCTTAAAATAGGCATAGGTATCATTCAAGTTGGAAAAACTTAACGTATCATTCTTAAGGCAATATTTTAGAGCTTGCTCTAAAATATCAAGGTCGATATCTTTGGCCAGAAAGTATCTTTTCGCCTCCAGACATTGGTCTCTCACATATCGGGAAAAGGTTTTGAAATTCTTCGCGGTAAAGCTCTTCCAGTTCTTTAATTCAAACATCTGGTAAACAAGCGCTTTCAGCTCCTGGGCTGTTTTCTCCGTCTCTCTTCCATACTCTCTCTTAGAAAGTATTCTTCCAGGAATAGGAGAAAGCTCATACTCAATAATCTTTTCTCCTGTGTAGAGATCAAAGACGAAAAGCTTGTGTTTGGTGAGGTAGATCTCCACGGTTTTGTCCCGGTATTTTAAAGGCAGCTGATAGCTTGATGCTTCTACTGATATATAGGCTTTCTCGCTTGCACTCCTCTTTTCTCTGCCTATAAGGGAGTTCTTCCTGAATATGGAGTTCCCTAAAGGCTTAAGGTGTTTTCTTTCCTCATTAACCAGGAGGGCCGGTATCTGCTTGGTAGCCTGGGATATCTTCTCGTTCGCCCTTCTTTTAAGCCATTTAAATCCACTTTCATTCGCCTCATCTACACTCTTAAAATCCCTTATAGAGAGCAAATTGTGCTTTACATATTTAATGAGGTTCTCAATCTTTCCTTTCGTCTCCGGGTCTGCCGCCCGGCACACATACATCCTTATCCCCTGCTCCTCGATAAAATACTTAAAATCATCGGTGTAGATTATATCCCCGGCATTCTCACTCACCACCATTAAATTATCCTGATCAATGACTATCTCCTTAGCTACTCCTCCGAAATAATCAAAACAGTTAAGCAGATGACAAATAACCTCCTTGGTTCTGAAGGGATGGTCCTGAAAATTGACGTACTTATAGCGACTTGCCGAAAGCAGACAAGCAAATATATAGAGCTTAAGTCCACTTCTGCATCGATACTGGCCAAAATCAAGCTGTATCTGCCTTCCAAAGGGAAGCTCCGGAACCCTCGTATAGAGCCTTATCTTCTCATTCAACCGTAGTTTATCTGTCTGGATAAGATACTCTATGTAGTTGCGCAAGGTTTGTTCGTTGCCAGCAAGAGTTCCATATTTCTCTTCCAGATAATCATACACCGCACTCATATTGAGCTTGCCGAATTCATTCATCTTGTAGACTTCCAGGATATCTTTCTCATATTCTTCAAATACTCTATCCCGAAACATGTGCTCTCTCCGGTAAGTCTTGAACTCCCTTCCATCCATGGCGTAATACTTGGCTGCAGTCTTGGGATCTAGTTCCAATTCAGAGGTTATCTCTGATCTGGAATATCCCCGTCTCTTGAAAAGTTGAACCTTTTCGTACATTTTTTCTCTTATCATTTCCTCTCCTGTAAAGTTTTTTCAAACTATACAGGAATTCTCTCAAAATGGGAATTCTATTTACCGCCCATATGGGATTTCTGTTTACCATAGTACTGGGAATTCAGTTTACCATTTCCAGTTTTACCAATATCAAACATGTTGAACCACTTTAACTCATTTCCACCTGTTAGCACATATAACGTATGGAGGAATTGGAAACGTTTTTTCTTCATTTCTTCTACCGGAATCATTTTAGTCTCCTTGTCATCTTATTGTGTGCAAGGACTATCACTAATGTCCACTTATCACTTGTTAAAAATAGTCTAACTTGATTATCCTTCTCCAAACTCAACTCGCTGCTGTTAAATTCGCTTATGTCAAGGTGGAAAGATACCTCATCACGGCAACAGCCGATGAGTGTCCCAAATAGTCTTTAGTACAGAAAAGAAGTTCTATATGAGTGGAGCTTAGGATAAATCAAAATGTATTTGTTGCTCTTACGGGGAATTTAATGCGCAGTTATAATTACTACCATACAACATCTAATCCTATCTTTTTAAGAGCTTCATCTTGAGTTATTAAGGGAAAATTTAAATACGTAGAGGTAGCGGCGATTAACCTATCCCATGGATCTGCAACTTTCTCTCTAGGAATCATTCTGCTCTTCTCGATTATGGGCAAACACAACGGCTCGATTTTGTAATTCCTTGATGAGGAGACCATAGCAATAAAGTTCTCAAAGTCAATCGTGAGTTTTTTCTTCTCAACAAGGTAAAGTAATTCAAAAAAGATAATGCAAGGAATGGAAATATAGTTTCCTCCTTTATCTACCTCTTCAAACACTCTTCTTGCCTTGACGGAAAGTCTTGAATCACCCGTCATGTGCCAAACTAAAGAATGAGTATCAGTGACATATGGCATTACTACCACTTCTCCTCAAGCCGTCTGAGAAGCATCTCTCGGACCTCCTGAATATCTTCATCTGTGATCTGAATCCCTTTCCAAATACCACCTAATTGCACAATGTTTAAATTTTTCTCAAAGTCATTCAACTCATCAGTGCATTTTGTGATGGCAATAGCACGAATATTTCCCTCTTTGTCCCACCACAATTTGAAATGACCCAATTTTTTATTTGGTCGATTCTTTACAGGATAAATCTCTAGAATGAGTTCATCTTCGGATGGAAGATACTGGATCTTCATTCTTTTCCTCCCGAAAGCAAGAGGAAAAGAAGTAAAGTAAGAATGGCCCCCACAACAAGTGAGGTTTTTTCTTGTTCCTCTTTT
>JAYEHT010000109.1:0-3047 GCA_034659655.1 Candidatus Aerophobota bacterium
AAAAAAGCAAATATTTATTCGGAGATATAATTATGAAAAAAGAAGAAAGGAGAAAATATCGTAGGCTTACTACTTTTCTGCAGAGAAAATTAATGATTGAGACTTATCTTGAGACTCATAATATTACCCAATCCTGTCGTAAGTCCAGGGTAGCTATCAATACCTTCCGTAGATGGTATCCTCGTTATTTAGAAGGTGGATTAGAAGGAATTAAAAAACCCAAAACTCATACTAATAAACAGTTAGGTAGAATTGAAGAAAAATATAAGAATAGAATTATTGAATTAAAAAAGAAACATCCAAAATGGGGACGTCGAACCATTGCTTCTATTATTCGTAATGAAAATAACGGTAAAAGAATAATTAGTCCAAGCGGGGTACAGAAAATTTTGGAAAAGGCAGATTTGTGGAAGAAGGAGAAGAAAAAATAGGAAATTAGTTCTTGAAGGGGGCGGATTACTCCGACCCCTTTTATTTGAATTTATTTTTAATAGTCTTTTTCAAATATCAAAATCTATTATTGATTTATTTTATATATCTAAAAACTTAAAAGGAGAAATTATATCTTCTCCAAATTTTGCTCTGGTTTCTTTTAACCTTTCAGCCTGTGCTTCTAGTTCTTTAGTAAAGGCGGCAGGCATCTGGATATTTTCAAATATCTCATTCATCCTCTTCATCTTCTCCAGGTATTTTGTCACTCTTAAGGAGAACTGCTGAATATATTCGTCCATAGTGTAATCTTTGTCTAGTTCACTGATAAATAAACTTTTTAAATCTTCGTATTTGGGTATTAGGCCAACAGGAGTTTCGATGGCTTCAAATTCATTGTACACTCTCCCTTCAGCCCAGAGTACCCAGATTTTCTTATCGAGTTTACTATTCAGGTAATTACCTGATTCGTCTTTTAAGAAATAATTAGTAGTATAAATTTTAGGAACCTCTTTGAGGCCATCAGCAAATTTTAGGTGATTCTCTATGTAGGTATTAAAGGGTACTGAGATAAAGTCAAGATTGGCCATCGGGTTATGTTTCCTTATCCCCTGAGCACCGATAGTAGCAGAGGTAGTCTCTGATTCTACAGTGGCCCCCAGAAAGACTCCATGGGACCAACTGAGAGATTCAACTATGGGTATAGTGGTATCAGAATCTCTGCCACCATAGATAATTGCTTGTACAGGTACACCTGCTGGGTCATCAGCCTTAGGGTCAATGTTTTCTAAGGCATTTAACCTTATGGTGTATCGGGCATTTTTATGGGAACAATCGATAACATTACCTTCCTTATCTTTTTTACCTTCAAACCACTCTCCTGAATGATTAATGCCTTTATCCGGTATATCTTTACCCATACCTAACCAGTAAGGGACACCATCATTAATGAGTACATTAGAAAAAATAAGTTCTCTCGGAGTGGTTAGAGCTCGGTATATTAAGGGGTCATCCTGGGGATTTACATCCTGAATGATACCAAATATACCATTTTCGACATTTACTGCTTTTATTATCCCGTTAATTTTTTTGAGGTAGGCGATATCATCACCAACTACGGTCTGCCCAGGAATCATAGCAGTACTGGTCTTGCCACAGGCACTGGGGAAGGCACCAGTAAAATAGGTAATACGGCCTTTTGGACCATGAACACCCATTATAAACATATGCTCAGCCAGCCACCCTTCTTCATTGGCCTTTTTGATAGCCAATCGGAAGGCTAACTTTTTTAACCCCAGAGAATTACCGGCATATTGATTATTCACTGAATAGACCTTATTCTCTTCCAGGTCAATGTAGATCCTCCGTTTATCTATATCTTTACTTACTCCGTTTTCTAATCTTCCCGCAGAATGGAGGAAAAAGAAGAAATCAGGGGAGCCATTAAGTCTTTTAAATTGTTCATAGGCTGGCCGATAAAGGATATCTTCACTATGGGCTACATAGGCAGAATCGGTAATCTGTAAGGCTAAAATCGAAAATATAGAGTTAGTAGGACCAAGAGAAAAGAATCTTACCAACATCTCTTTCCCGGTCATACTCCCATCAAAGAAAGAATATATTTCTTTGAGGCCTTTATCTTTTTCTATCGAATTTACCTTTATCCCCCAATCTACATCTTCAGCCAATAAATATCTGGTATTGGCTTTGTCTCTGGCCTGATCATAATAACCATCAAAGTGAATGGTATGCCCCTCCATCTTTAATTTCTTTTCTTCACCATTGATCAGGGCTAATTCTCTTACGTAGGCAATATCTTCTTTTGAATCAGTTATCACAACTACTTTTGCCGGCTTACAAAGCTGGATAGCTTCTTCCACTACTTTTATAACATGCTGATTACTTAATTCTTCTAACTTCCGTAAATTATTTTTATCCACTTATCCTTCCTCGCTTTTCCTTAAAATTACCTACAATTTTATTAAAAAACATCAGCTTCTATATACTTTTACAATCTCTCCATATCCCGGAGAGACAGTTATTTCACCATCATCAAAGACCACTTTCCCCCTAACAATAGTCTTTTCTGGTTTCCCATAAACTTCCCATCCGTTATATACCAGGGCGCTATCTCTGCATTTGGTAAACATTTTATCCTTGGAAATAACATTTTTTTTGTCAGGGTCAAAAATCACAAAATCTGCATCTGAACCAAGAGCAATTGTACCTTTTTTGGGATATAAACCAAATATTTTTGCAGGATTCTCACAGATAAGTTCGACCATTCTATCCAATTCCATCTTCCCTTCCTTTACTGCTGTAAAAAGTAAGGGCAATCTAGTAGATAGACCGGGAAATCCAGCGGGTGGAGTAAATATATCTTCACTCCCTCTTTCTTTTTCTTCTTTAGTATAAGGAGCATGGTCACTTCCGATAATATCGACACTTCCGTTATTTACCATTTCCCACATTCCCTGCCGCTCTTCTTCGCTCCTTAAGGGAGGATTAACCTTAGCAAATACTCCCAATTTATTAAGAACATCCTCATTAAGAAATAAATAATGGGGGCAAGTCTCCGCAATAGCATAAACCCCTTTATATTTTGCTTCATTTACTAA
>JAYEHT010000110.1:0-3029 GCA_034659655.1 Candidatus Aerophobota bacterium
TTTTCAACCTCAATCTTCTCAGGATTAAATCTATTTAAATCAATTCCATTACTTACTACATCAATACATTTAAGATTATATTTATTAAATAAAATTCTCTTTGCAAAAAAGGAAGGAGTAAGCGTAAGTTCTCCTTTTTTATAAAAATAGGAAAACCATTTCTCTATAACTTTTCTAAAAGGAATCAAAAAAATAGAAGGAGGTATAACATTACCCACCTGGACATGAAATCCTAAAACTACAGGAGTCCCCAATTTTTTAGCTCCTCTTAATGCTTGCCAGCCTAAATAACTGGGAAGATTAATATGCACAATATCTATTTTTTCTTTCTTAAGAATATAAAGAATCCTTTTTAAAGAAGGAAAGGCAAGATAACCTCTCTCCTGAGAGATATGAATACCAAAAAATCTGTAAATTTTAATTCCTCTTACAGGGGGAGGGTTCTTTACCCGGGAGGTAAGTAAGACAATCTCGTCCCCTTTCTTTTTTAGCCCAAAACAGAAATTTTCAGTGGAGACGCCTTCTCCCCCTCTGGAGGGGAAACTCTGGTCAGAGACAAAACAGACCTTCATTATTTTTCGCTTCCAAAAATTCCTTTTAACCCGAGATCAGCAGCCAAAAAGGCGGCTATCCCCACTTCTGCTGAATCGGATATTCTGTTCATTAAAGTATAAGCAAGGGCTTTATTAGCTTGTATTCCTACAAGCTTGTAAATCCCTACTGCTCCAATTTCAAAAATACCTACCCCTGCCGGAGTAAATTGGAAGGCAAGAAGAAGATGTGTTAGAGCAAAAAGGAGCGAAAGCTGCGAAAGCTTAAGAAGAATCCGAAGAAAATAAAAAAAGATAACTGGTTTAAGAAAAATAAGAAATCCTGCTATTATATTTAAAAAAAAGGCAAAGATAGTTGCTCTTTTATGCTGATTAAAAGCGAGAAATACTTCATCTTCTATCTCGGATACTTTAGGTTCAATTTTTCTTATAATTTTCGAAAGAGGCTTTGCTCGTCCCAAAAAATTTACAAGCGAGGTAAAAATCTTATTCTCGTAAATAAAATTAACAAAGATAAATCCCATTCCTAATCCAAAAAGAATATCCATTGTCAAAATAGCTAAATAAAGTTGCCAGGGGAGCGGATATTCCATCAGAACCCAGATGCTCCCTAAATAAATAAAAACTAATCCCGCACTCAACTCCAGAAATTTGTTTACAATCACCGTAGCTCCTACACTGGTTATGGAGAGATTATGCTTCTTACTGGTCATATAAGCTCTCACCGGCTCTCCCCCTATATACATAGAAGGCGTAAGATACCCGATAGCAATGCCCACTAATTTTGCTGTTAGGACATCTCTGAAGGGAAGACGATATCCATAAGACTTAAGAATCACTTGCCAGGAGATAGCATCAATAAAAAAGACAACAAAAGCATTTAGTAAAAAGATGCTTGCCCCTAAAAAACCTACCTCTCCCACCTGAAAGAACACCCTTTGAATACCAATAAAATAAAATATTAAAACTAAAAGAATAGACCCTGCTATCCCCCCTATTATGAAGATAAGGACTTTTCTCTTCACTTTTCCTTAAATACTATGCGCATAAATTTATCCACACCATTTTCCTTCAGGGAACTACACGTTATTCCTTTATACTCTTTTGCTTTCTCTACATCTTCCCTTAAATTTAGTTTATCCTGCTCCACACTGTAAAAATTTCCCTTTTTCTCATGGTAGCTTGCTAAATAAACCTGTTCTGTTTGACCAGGAGTAGGAATAAATAAAGCTTTTTTACCTAATATGGCTAATTCCATTACAGTTGTATATCCGGGCCTGGTAATCACCAATTTAGCTCTATTCATAATCTCCTCCTGCCTTTCCCTTTCCAGGAAACCAAAAATATGGAGATGATTATCTACTATCTCTTTTTCATTCTCGGGTTTGCCTAAGGCAATAACTACTTTTCCCCTCAAAAAAGGTGCCTGAGCTAAAACCCTCCTCTCAAAAATTGTTCTTTGTGGTTCTGGTCCCGAAATGGAAATAAAATAATCGATATCCTCTTTAACATCTCTTTTCTTTAAATCAGAGATTATCCCCAGATATTCAATTCTATCTTTTTCAAAATAATTTAAATTGTGGGAAAGCTCGCCACTTAAACAACTCTCCCTATCATCAGGAACCAAAAACTTGCAAAAATTATTTTTAAATAAGTAGTTGAACCTTTCGGTTACCCTTTCAAAAGGTTTTATTCTACCGGGGACTATAAATCTTAACTGATGAGAGATAAAATAAGAGGGAATCTCTTTACTATAGACGCCAAAACGATTATCGGAGATTATTCTCTCATATCTCTCTTTATATATTAATTTTTTTATCCTCTTATGCTCCTCAATAATTTCATTTATATAAAAAGGAACATAAGCAACAAATTTGGGAATAAAAAAATTTCTTTTAGAGTAGGGAGAAGAATAATCAGGAATATTTAAATAAAGACACTTTTTCTTAAATTCCTTCTTTAACAACTCTAAAGACCTACCCTTTCCACATAGAGTAAGAGTATGTCCTTCTTCCAACATCCTTTTAATAAGGGGAATATCTCTTGTTGCATGTCCCAATCCCCAGGAACAGATACCAAAAAGAACTTTCATTTTCAGGCTCTCTATTTAGAGATTTCTGGGTATGTTATAATATAGATAGTAGAATATTATAATATAATCAGGGTAATCATTTTTAAAAATCTGTGTAATCTTATTGAATTTTTTTCTTAATCTTCTTTACTACTTCGTTTTTTATCTTCTCCCCCTGAGTTAAAATTGAAGAAATTTTCCCTCTTTTTTCAGCATTAAATTTTTCATCTTTAATAAAGGCGAGATTAATCTCTACATTTATGGCTGCGCTCTGTAAAGCTGATTCTGCAAATAACACACCTACTCCTATATCAGTGATTAAATTAGGATTTGCTTTTGGTAAAAGTTTTTGGGCTAACTTTATCAACCGAAAACAGGAAGAGGCGGTCTTATGAGGAACTATGGCT
>JAYEHT010000111.1:0-3018 GCA_034659655.1 Candidatus Aerophobota bacterium
TTCAAGATATTCAAAGACGCATTATAATCCGCATCCTGTGTGTAGCCACAATCCCTACACTTGAATATCTCACCATTCCTGGATAGCTTGTGGACAAACCCACATTTACTGCAGGTCTGTGATGTCCAAGCAGGATCAATTGCGAAAAAATGGACGCCATTTATCTCACACAATTGATTTACCCTGCTAAATAATTTGGGATAAGTCCATCTTTGAAATTTACTTCTAAATTCTTTCCTTAATCTCTTTTCCTTTTTAGTATTTCTTTTAATATTCTTTATGTTTTCCATTATTATTGCTTTAACACTATCTAAAGGTAATTCTTTTGCTGTCTTATTTACATAATAATCTCGTTCTCTTATTGCCCTTTTAAATGCTTTTGAACCTTGTTTCTTCTTCTGTATCTTATCCATCAGTAATTCAATCTCTTTCCCATAAAATTCCTTCTCTGAAGTAGCCATCAGTTTTTTAATTCCAATGTCTATTCCAATAATTTTTCCTTCTGGTTTTTTTGGTGGTGTTTCCTTTTCAAAAGTCAACAATAAAAACCAATTATTACTTTCTTGCCTGAGCCTTCCTCCATTTGTTAATTTCCAATTGTTAAAGTAATCATTAGCATAATCATAGGACTTTATAGGAATTAAAACAGGGTGTCCTTTATTTAAAGTAGCCATTCTTACCCAATAGTTAAAAGTAGAAGCTTTTGCCTTTTCTATTTTGATAAAACGATTATCTAAGATTAAAGCCCCGTCAAATTCAGGCAATTCACCCTTTTTCTTATTTCTTCGCCAGGACTTCCAGATTTTAACTGCCTGTCTTTTAGCGCATTGTTTATAACGATAAGATAGAGGCGAGGAAAAAGATTTTACTTCCTTTTCTGATAAAATATATTTATTTGTAGAAGAAAGAATCTGAAGGTAGAAGTTAACTGCTTTTTTATACTCATTGGTCAGTTTGTTTAAAGCAGAAATTTTACCTGTATTGGCTAAGTTTAAGCTAAATTTTAGAGTTCTTTTCATTCTTTAACTCTTTTATAATCCTTTCAGTTTTTCTCTTGCTCCTTCTCAAGCCATATAAGCTTGTACAAAAAGAAGTTATGATTGAAATAAAATCTTGCATTAAATCTTGTTTGTCATTTTCTGCTTCATTGACAACTTCTATTTCTTTCCCAATTTGATTAAATAAAATTTGAATATAATTAAAACCAAACCTTGTAAGTCTATCTTTATGTTCTACAATAAGTTTGTTATAGTTTTTATCCTTTAAGAGTCTGGTTAGTTTCTTTCTATTATCATTTACCCCACTGCCAATTTCTTCTACTACTTTATAAATTTGATATCCTCTTGCAATAGCGTATTCTTCTAATCGCTTTGATTGTCTTTTTAGATTATCTTTATTTTCACTACTGGAGACTCTGGCATAAATACAGACTTTATTAGGTATTTTATTCTCTAATTCATCTTTAACAATAACCGTTCCTGTTGGTAGTTGGTAGGCATCCAAATTACCCTGCTTCCATAATTTCCATGCTGTTTTATAACTTACTCCAAGTTTTTTAGCATAAGTTGATAACTTCATATCACTATTATATCATAAATGGTTATATTTGTCAATAACTAGCTATGCCATTTGGCGAGTAGATATTCATTAATTTATTTGGCTCTTTGATGTTCTATCTCTTTAATTAGCTTGAGATATTCTTCTACAAGATTGACACTGCGTTGAATAGAGAAAGATATTTCCTCTTTGCTCATACCCTTTTTCTTGCAGAAATTAATCCTGTGTAGCTCTAAAAGGTACTTATCTACACTCATGGGATCGTGGGAGCATTCCTTAGCAATGTCAGGAGTCTCTTTTCCCTCGAGTAGCTTCTTGCGACATATTTCAACCTTATGAGTAACGCTTCTTCCCATGTCATGAATTGTACCTCGTCGGGGAAGGATGAAGTCTTGCTCTTTCTCATACTGGGCAATAAGCTGACAGATCCGAGTATGAGTATAACTAAACATAAGAGCAAGCTCAGTCGTAGTGAGTTCAACCCCATTCTTGTCTGCTTGTATCATAACCCGAGCTATTCTGTCTTTGGTCACTTCCCCAAAGGGTAATCCAGATTCAAGCTTTACATAATCCTCATCCTCCACAAGAGAAAGGATGACTGGTCTTAGTTTAGTCTGGGCTATTGTTTTTGCTCTTCCGGGAAGATCTTCTTTGGCCACTGCACACCAGGGAAGCTGACCAAAGCTTACGTATTCACCTTTAGGATAGAATTGATCGATGAACTTTCTTATCTGTTTGCAGAATAGATCTATTACCTTAGGACCACCAAGTCGGGGAAATTCAGTCTGAATGAAATGTCTGATAGCGCTATCGAAGTTTTTCGCTCTTTGAGGTCCCCACATCTCCTTATGAATATCTCTTATCATGGCTTTACCCTCCTGTTTCCTTGCCCCTCCTTTTTAGGCTTGAACTGAGTGATAATCTCCTCAATTCTCTCAGAATACTCAGGAGTGTTAAACTTTTTGTAAAGCCCTTGATATTTTCTAACCAAATTTGGGGATATCTGAACGATAAAGGCTATCTCTGATACTGAGTGTCCCTCCTTGGTAAGAGAAGATACTCGAGCAAACTTGTTAATATAGTTCTTGATTGAATTCAGGCTATGTCTCATTTCTTGGGCGATCTGAGTAAGAAGCCTGCGTTGGATATAGAGCTCAACCGCTTTCACTCGATGAGTGAGAGCTCGTCCGATGTCCTTCTGTTGCGATCTTACGGGAATGGTAATTCCCTTTGAACGAAAGTACTTCAAATCCCGACAGATAGTTCTGTAGCCGCAATTAAATATCTTATAGGAAAGATCTTCAGCTGTCAAGAGAACCCCTTGGTTTTTAGCCTCCTCTGCTACACGTTTGAGTTGAGCACGCCTGAGGGCAGTTACTCCTCGATAGCCATTTTCCAGACGGATATTATCATCAGATTCCCCATTGTATTTAGTTATTACAATGGGTTTGAACTTGCATT
>JAYEHT010000112.1:0-3001 GCA_034659655.1 Candidatus Aerophobota bacterium
TCCTCTGCTACACGTTTGAGTTGAGCACGCCTGAGGGCAGTTACTCCTCGATAGCCATTTTCCAGACGGATATTATCATCAGATTCCCCATTGTATTTAGTTATTACAATGGGTTTGAACTTGCATTTTTCTAAGGGTTTACGTGGGGGTTCGTCAACATTGATTGCCATAACTACCATCTGTCCCGGATGAATAGTTTGAGCCTCATGCAGATAGGGCATGTAAACTTCTCTGACAATATCAAGGAGCGCTTTCGATTCGATAGGGGAACAGTTGAGACCTTCTTCTGCCTCCTTTCTAAAAGCTTGATCTAATGTTTTGGTGGATAAGCGTCTCTTTTTTT
Source organism: Candidatus Aerophobota bacterium (assembly GCA_034659655.1). GTDB lineage: Bacteria > Aerophobota > Aerophobia > Aerophobales > JAGGXI01 > JAGGXI01. The sequence continues at coordinate 344 of JAYEHT010000112.1, forward strand.
CCTCTGTCTTGTTTCTTATCATAGTCATTGGCCTCCTTTGGATTTTGTTTCATTCTAACAAAAATCCAGTAGGTTGCCAAATGGCATTATAATTTCAATAAAGTTTCTTCATACTTTCCCATTATTATCTAACCACCTAAATAAGCCTCTCTTATCTGGTCATTATTCAAAATCTTATCAGCCGAGTCGTCAAATTGGTTCTGTCCCATAGCCAAAACATATCCCCTATCAGATATATTTAAGGACCTATACGCATCTTGTTCAATAATTATGATTCCTATTCCTTCTTTATGCAAATTTTTAATTTGATTAAATACTGCTTCCGTAGCTTTCGGATCAAGTCCAGCAGAGGGCTCATCTATTAATATGAGATCTGGTTCGGTCATAAGTGCCCTACCCATTCCCAGCATTTGCCTCTGCCCACCACTGAGCGTGCGTGCCCTTTTATTTCTCCTCTCTTTCAATACTGGAAAAGTAATGTATACACACTCTATTCCTTTCTTTACTGCTTTGCTACCTTTTGAGTACCCTCCCATTTCCAAATTTTCTTGAACAGTTAAAGAAGCGAAAATATTCTCAAGTTGGGGAACATAAGCTATCCCTCTCTCCACTTTTTTATTCGGCTTTAGTCTGGTCACTTCCTCTCCCAAAAATAGAATATTTCCAGCACTCGGTATCAGATATCCCATTATTGTTTTGAATAACGTGGATTTTCCAGCTCCATTAGGTCCAATGATTGTCACAATCTCATCCTGATCAACATACATAGAAACACCGTGTAAGACCTCCGTACCTCCATAACCTGAAAATATATTACGTACCTTTAATAAAGGCATTCTCCTTGAACCTCCCGAAACAGACCTTATCAAGCACCACTTAGATATGCTTTTAGCACCTTCTCATCTCCTCGAATCTCCTCTGGTGTTCCCTCAGCCATTATTTTACCAAAGTTCAATACGAAAACTTTATCACAAATGCCACTGATGACCTTCATACTATGCTCAATTATAAAGAAAGTCTTAGCTTCCCTTTTCTGGAGTTCCTTTATCACCTTCAGTAAACTCCTAGTCAAAGTCGGATTCACACCGGCAGTAGGTTCATCCAGTAATATTAAATCGGGGTCTAACATAAAAACCCTTCCCAGCGAGAGAAGCTTTTTCTGTCCACCGGATAGATTGCCAGCATATTCGTTTTTTAAACCAACAAGTTGTAGCACTCCAAGCAGGTCCATTGCTCTATCTAAATTAACTTTTTCAAACACAGAAACCTGGGGACGCCTGAACACCGCACTAAATGGATTCTCTCCTATCTGACTTTTTGCTGCTAACATCATATTTTCTAACACCGTCAATTTTTCAGGAGCTTTACTTACTTGAAAAGTTCGGCAGAGCCCTTTTTTTACAATTTTATCCGGAGGTAGACCATCTATCCTTTCTTCTTTAAAATAGATCTCTCCTTCATCCTTTTCATAAAAGCCCGAAACTACGTTGAATAACGTAGTTTTCCCCGAACCGTTGGGACCTATTAGCCCTACGATAGAATCGCCTTCGACTTTGAGTGATACTCGATCTAATGCCCTCAGGCTGCCAAAATTCTTTTGTAGATTCCTGATAGTTAACATAAAATTATTCACTCCCTCTGCTTACCTTTTATTAGCTCGTAGACTTTCTTCCTCTCCTTTATTAAGCCCTCAGGTCGATGCAAAACAAACAGGACTATCAAAACGCCGATTATTACCATTCTTAGCGCCGCCATAGAATCGGGACCGAACGGTACGTAACCACCAATGAATCTCGTGGAGACATTAAATAACTGGATAACTACAGCACCAAGAATAGCACCTAAATGGTTTCCTCTCCCTCCCACTATAATCATAGCCCACATAAGAAAGGTTTCGATAGGTTTGAAGTTTTCTGGAGAAATATAGGTTATATAATGGGCAAATAGTGCACCAGCCAGGCCGGCGACTATTCCAGCTACAACCATCGCCTGCAATTTTAATTTCCGGGTGTTTTTCCCTAAACTCAAACATAGTTCTTCCTCATCCCTGATTGCTTTAAGATTCCTTCCGAATGGAGAATTCGTTAGTAAAGATAAGACAAAGTAAACTATTACCACGCAGGCGATAATGAAGAGGAGGTAGAAAAGAGGATACGTATCTCTGGAAAAGAGCCACCTTAATGGTTGAGGAATGCTCATAACTCCAAAAGGACCCTCTGTCAACCAGTCCTCATTTAGAGCGATTAGCCTAACCACCTCTCCACCAGCAAGAGTTGCGATTGCCCAATAATCAGCCTTTAAAGACTTTGTTGGAATACTAATTATGTAACCGAACAGTCCGCTTAGAGCCATCCCTCCCAGAAAACCCATTATTAAAGGTGCTCCCGCTTTGACCACTAAAAGCGATGAGGTATAAGCACCTATACAGAAGAAGGCAATTTGACCAAAATTTATCAGGCCCGTAAAGCCAACTTGAAAGTTAAGGCTCATAGCAAGCAGGCTATATATACCAATCATACTCAGAAGATATATGACAAAGTTGATTATAGGCATCTTATTTCTTTCCTAAAATTCCAGTTGGCCTAAGGAGCAGAACAACTATTAAAATGACAAAGCTAATTCCCAGTTTGTAACCTGTACTTATTTGAATCGGACCAA
>JAYEHT010000113.1:0-2995 GCA_034659655.1 Candidatus Aerophobota bacterium
ACAAAAGGGGATAGGAATGAATGAGTTGATTTTGCTAAGGAAAAGATGGAAAAGACTAAAGCTCCCCACTGTGTTCTACCATACCACTTTTGTGGAAAGTTCCTCTTTAATTCTCAAGGCACATAAAATCATTGCCAACAAAGGTCGGTCTATATGTAAGGAAAATAACGGAGTGATATCTTTGTCCGATAAAATAACAAAGGGGATTATTGAATTCTTTGGGAATGTTGCTTTTGAATTTGATGCATTATCACTTTATATAAAAAACAAGTCAATTACCCCAAGAGATTACAGAATTTCTGAAGATGATATTGATAAATATGATGAACTACCCTTCTTTGAAAATGAGTGGGTTGCTCCTGAGGAACTTAAATTTGATTTAGAGGATATTAACAAAGTACTTTTCATAACGAGCCGAGATTTCCGAGAATCAACATTTGAAGATGTTGTTAGAATATTAAAAAGTAAAGATATTGAATATTGCTTTTTGTCTGAAAAGTGGCTCCCAGATAATATATTTTCCGATACAACAAAATACTTCTTTAGAATCGAAAACTGGAGGAAATTTATAAAATGAGGAACTTGGTTAGATTATTAGAGACAATTTATTATTACTTGAAGGTATCTTATAAAATTTGGCGTGTTAAACGTTTTCAAGAGGATGATCTTATTTACACGACCAAGACAAATGTTCAGTTTGAAGTTTATCCTGGGAGTAAGCAGCAATCTCCTTATGATTTCATTGTAAAATTTAGAGCACCAGGTAAAAGGCAAAGAACCCCGGCTCATGTTCACTTGATTGTAGAAATGTATGTTAAGCATGCTTATAATCCCTCGTTGAGTTTAAAATTAAGAGATCACGTTCTAACAATGCTGAGTCAGATTAAACCTGCAACCTCATTCCCGCCAACCCTTCAGTTTTTCAAACCAGAGCATCTCCAGCCATTTAAAGAATTAGATAAAGTTGGAGAGTTTACTGTAGAATTTTTGCTTGTTGCAATAGAACTTGTAGCAATACAGGAGAAAACAAATTATCCAGTAGGAACCGTAACCGAGAATTTGTATAAGAGTTTTGGGGTTAAAGATCGATTTTCAGTAATCCAAAAAGCTGTATGGAAAGGTAGAAAGTAATATGAGAAGCGATGCTATCTCTATGATGGGAATGATGGGTTAAATTCTCCTGGAAGCCGCATTGAATTGAAGGTTATAAAAATGAGCGTATTTATTATTCTTTTGTAGAAGCTCTTCATGATTTCCCTCTTCCGCAATCTGCCCATCGTCTATAAATAATATTCTATCCACTCCTAAAATGGTGCTGAGTCGGTGAGCAATTATAATGCAAGTTTTCCCTCCCATTAATCTTTCTAAGGCTTGCTGGATAAGCAGTTCAGTTCCCGAATCTACAGATGATGTTGCCTCATCAAAAATAAGGATAGGAGGGTCTTTGAGTACAGCTCTGGCTATAGATATGCGTTGGGCTTGACCTTCGGAGACTTTAATCCCTCGCTCTCCTATCTGTGTCTTATATCCTTCAGGAAGTTCTTTTACGAACTGATGGACATTAGCCTGTTTTGCAGCTTCTATGATCTCCTCGTTAGAGGCACTCAGGCGGCCATAGGCGATGTTATTCATCAGACTGTCGGAGAAAAGATAATCGTTCTGCATTACTATCCCAATGTTAGCTCTTAGAGAATGAAGCTTTATCTTTCTAATGTCTTTTCCATCAATTAAAATCTTTCCCTTATAAGGCTCATAGAATCGGGGAATAAGTTTAGTTGTGGTAGTTTTTCCTGACCCACTGGGACCTACTAAAGCAACGGTTTCTCCTGGATGAATATGCAAATTCATATTCTTTAATAACACTTCTTTGTCATACTTAAACCATACATTCCTGAACTGAATATCCCCCCTAACGCTCTTTAAGCTTTCGGCTTTGAAGGAGTCTTTAATATCAGAACCCATATCTATATATTTAAAATATCTTTCAATACTGGCAAGAAAGCGAGTTATAGGTTCGCTCATCATTGCTAATGTCAGAAGAGGCCACATAAATCGCTGTAGATACATAATAAAAGCGGTAAGTGCACCTACTGTCATTGCCCCCGATATTACCTGATACCCCCCATAGCCTGCAGTGAGGGACAAAGAAATTCCCAAAGTTGAAACTGAAATAGGGAAAAGCCAGGACATATAACTAATTACATTAATTCGGCTTCTGTAATGTTCTCTGTTCTCCCTATCAAACCTTTCTATCTCGTAATCTTCTCGTGTGAAAGCCTGAATAATTCTCATACCTGAAAGATTATCCTCTACTCTGCTGGCAAGGGAAGCCTTCTTTTTTCTTACTTCTCGAGATCCCTTAAACATACCTAATGAAATGAAGTACCCAAGAATAAGTATTACTGGCATCACTGATAGACTGACTAATGCTAATTTCCAATTCAGGTAAAAAACCATAACTCCGGTAAGCAGAATCGTCCCTCCACTCGTGATTACATTTTCTGGCCAATGGTATATTACTTCTTGAACAACGTTTAAATCGTCTATTATCCTGGATAGAAGTTCACCGGTTTTAGCGTTGTCGTAGAAACTAAAGGATAGCTTTTGCAGGTGAGAATATAATTTATTTCTTAAATTATAGGTGACTCTTTGGGCAGCAAGATGACCCCAAAAATTTCGGATTTTATCAATTAATGCTAAAGCAACGAATATACCCGCAACACTAATTGCCAAAATCCAGATTAAATGCAAATCCTTATTTTTTATTCCCTCATCAATGAGTTGTTTAATAAGAAAAGGTGGTACAATAAGAACCCCAGCGAATAAAACATGCAGGACCCAGATGATGAAAAATTTCCCCTTATAAGGGTAAACATATTCTCTATAGAATCTAAAGAGCAGATGCAGACCTTTTTTTATTTTAGAGACAGTTTTTTCTTCAGACATAGTTTATTGTCCCTCTAATTAGCTGGTCAATCTGACTTGATAAAAATTA
>JAYEHT010000114.1:0-2564 GCA_034659655.1 Candidatus Aerophobota bacterium
TCAAGTGTCAAAAGGCATAAAGAGCAATATCAATTAGATATATTTAGGATAATACATCAAAGATCGATGAAATTAGTTCTATTCAATACTTTCCACAATCTCAATATGTTATTGGCGAAAGTTGGGTGATAATTAGGAAATTTACCTCCTTATTTCTAAAAATCAGGAGCTAAGGTATATGTTTATCTATGTAAGTGCCGGAATAGCTTCCTGTATATCAAAGTTTATCTTCTTTTCTTGCTGCTCTTTGAAAATTCTCTTAAGATTTACTGCAGCAGCGGTGAATAAGGCCTGAAGACGAGATTTTCTTTTTCCTATATATCTTGTTTTGCGAAGACCATGGTGGATAAGCTCGGCTATCTTTCTCTCTACGGGTGGACGCTTCTTATTATAAATCTCTTTAAATTCTTCAGTTTCCTGTACCTCTCCCGCTTTTTGCAGATACTCTTCATAAGGACCTACACTGACAGTTCTTCCAGTATTCTTGGCACTGGTACACTCACCCTTTCTGGGGCAGGTATTGCAAACTTCTTTAGAGAAAACAAAGTTTTTGACAACCTTTCCTTCAGCATCTTTACTCTTATAGCATTTCTCAGCAACTTTTCCTTCTGGACACACTACCTTCTCATTTTTAACATCTATATCAAATTCTTCTTTGTTCAGTTTCCCTGTGTCTTTTAGTGGGGGAGCTTTGCTGATAAGCTCAATCTCTTTACCATCCATCTTCTTTTGCATCTTTCCCGAACCGTAGGCACCGTCTCCAGTTAAAGATCCTGTCTTTACTCCAAACTCCTCTTTAGCTTCATCGATTAGCGGCTCTGCCATATCTCCATCAGGACAGTTTCCTAAAGATACATCTATGTTAGTGATAATATCCGAATCTACATCTTTGGTTAGATGTGTTTTGTATCCATTGAATTTGCCAGATCTTGATTTTCTGCCATGACGCATTTCAGGGTCAGTAGTGGAGATAACACGGTCTTTGGCAACTCCCTTTTTTATCTTAGGTTTATTTTCCTTATCCTCTTCTATATCCTGGGAAACTATCCTGGCTAAAAGATTAGCAGCATCTTTGAGCTGATTATCTACATCTTCTTTATTAACGTCAACATGTGATAAAACTTCTTTTACATCGGAAACAAGTAAAGAAAGTAGTTCCTGACGTTCTTTCTTATTATCCCAGTTAATTTTTGGTTTGGGGTCATTTTTGCCGTAAGCTTTTAAAGAAAGATTTATCCTGGATTTTTTCTTCTTATCCATAAGAGAAAGAATCTTTCGTATGCCGTCTCGCAGGAGTTCGTAGGTATCCTTTACTGCTCCAGCTCCAAGCATAGGAGTAGAATCTATTACCTGGTCTACTTTCTCCTTCAAAAGGCCCGTCTCTCTTGCAAGCTCGAGGCTCTTTTTAAAGACCATTTTCTCTTTATGGTTTATGAGAAGACGGGCTCGAAAGTAGACCAATAAAGAGCGGTCAAATCCCTCATAATCCATGGGAACATTTAAGGCATATTTCCATCTTATGTCAAAACGCAGCATCTCAAGAGCTTCTCTATCAGAAAGATTCTCATAATTTTGCAGAATAAGAACTTTGGTAAGTCTTGCTGGGGGTACAGAAGGTCTTCCATTATCCAGGCAGTATATATCTGCAAAATCATCATCAGTTATTATTTTATCAGTACAATCGCGCATTTTAGCATAGAAGCTATTTTTATCCATTAAGTGGGAACAGATAAATCCGGCATCGAAAAAGGAGGTCTGTTTATCTTCTTTTCCTAACATGTTATCTCCTTATCTTGAGTATTTTTTAACTCTAAAATTGCCTCCATTATACCACAGATAAGGATTTTTGTAAAGTTTTTATCTTGAGAAAGAGCAAAATTCAGATGAAATTCATAATAAAATTAGGGGTTTTTCACCAGCCTCCTAGAAGTTGCCAATGGTTTGGCCTATCAAACTCCTTCCGGTTTCCTGGTAGAATATGCGCCAGGTCAGGATGTTAAATACCCCCGGAATGTTTTAAGGGATAAATCTGGAACCTGTGTGGACCTTGCCATACTTTATGCCAGTGTATGTCAGGCAGTAGGTCTTCAGACTATATTGGTTTTTGTTCCTGGACATTGCTTTCCAATAATTGTTCTTCCCGGTGGAGAACTCCTACCTGTTGAGTGTACAGCAATAAGTGGGGTTGCAGTAGGAAAGCCCCAGACACAGTCTTTATCCTTTGACAAAGCTGTAAAGTTTGGCTATGAGAATCTTCAAAAGCTTCAGATGGGACAGTATTATATGGTTGAGGTGCGAAAAATGCAACAACAGGGACTGGTAAGCCCGGAATTACCAAGGTTGGAAGCTGGTATCCTGGAAAAATGGGGATGGCATCTTCCCCAAGCACAAGCTCAACAAACTCGTGAAGGCGGTAGAATAGAGGAAAGAGCACAACCTCGTGAAGGCGGAGGGGGACAAACAACTACTACCCAGAAATACTCAAGCGAGCAGTATAAGTTCTCTTTTGATTATCCTCAAGAGTGGAAAGTTCAGGAACAACAAGGCACAGTAAATGTGACCGA
>JAYEHT010000114.1:2664-15231 GCA_034659655.1 Candidatus Aerophobota bacterium
CTCGTGAAGGCGGAGGGGGACAAACAACTACTACCCAGAAATACTCAAGCGAGCAGTATAAGTTCTCTTTTGATTATCCTCAAGAGTGGAAAGTTCAGGAACAACAAGGCACAGTAAATGTGACCGAACCTCAAAACCTTGCCTGGATAACTATGTGGAGAATAACTGAAAATGTTGACCCTCAAACTTTCCTGCAAAACTTAGAATCCCAGCTGAAACAGCAGTGGCAAAATTTTACAGTAACCTCAAGGAAACAGGTGATAATAAATGGCGTAGATGCATTAAGAGTGGCTGCTCAGTCTACCTCTTCCCAGGGAGCATCCGTGATTCATACTCTCTTAGTTTTGTACCGGAATAACCTGGCAAAAGTTATGGTAGTATCTACAGCCCTGAAGAACCAATACGCTAACCTTTCCCCAACTCTGGAGCAGGTATTTAACAGTGTTACTCTCCTTGATGAGGGGAGAACAGCTACTACTCCTCCCCAAACTTCTCAGCAAACTCAACAGCCTGCCCAGACCACTCAGACCCCAAGGGTAGCAGGATGGTTCAGGTATCAGATGTCTGAGCTACTTCCTATTAACCAACCTATGGCTGTAACCTACATTGAATATCCTAAAGACTGGCAGGTAATGCCCGATTACTATCAAATAAGGGTAACTTTTTCCAAGGATTCTGGGGGAACTATCTCCTTTACTCTTTGTCCCATGAAGGAATTGATAAACCCTACTCAACGCACCGCATCTGAGTTCTTTCAACTTTTACTTGGAGAGATGAGCCAAGAGGTGCCCGACCTTAACATAGCCAAGCAGGATTTCCCTCAATTTCAAAACATTGCTGGTACAATAGTCAGCGAGGGAAGGGTTGAGCTCCGGGGAACTAAAAATGGGATGGCTATGACCTGCTATGTTTGGATTAACTACTTCTACTCCTCAGGATACCCATTTAGCATGGGCTCTGCTATTTTTGCCCTCGCTCAAGCTCCTACCCTCCAGTTCCCGGATATCAAAGGGTATATCTTCGATCGGATGGTGAAAACCTTCGTAGACAGTTTCCCAAAAACACAACCTGCACAACCTGAAAGAAAATAACGAGTAGCCTGATTATAAGGGAAATATTGCTCCAATCTAAAAATTACCAGAGTACTTCAAATGGCAAAGAGAAAAATGAGAATCATCGAAATATCCACAAGAGGTATTACTACCTTTGTTAGCGCCTTACTATTGCTAGCTGTTTTAAGTGCTTTCTGTGCGGCTCAAGATATTGAATCAAAAGTGGATGAGTATATTAACGGCTATCTGAAAATGGGCAGCTTTAGCGGGTCTATTTTAATAGCCGAAGGGGGGATAATCCTTTTAAGTAAAGGATATGGCATGGCAAACTATGAAAATAATGTTCCCAATATCTCTCAAACAAAATTCCGCCTGGGCTCTGTTACAAAACAATTCACCGCCATGGCTATAATACAGCTTGAGGAAAAAGGACTTTTGAAGGTCAATGACCCCCTATCAAAATATTTGCCTGATTATCCTAACGGAGAAGAGATTACCACCCATCACCTGTTAACTCATACATCAGGAATACCCAATTTCACAAGTTTTCCAGAATATCGAGAGACTATAATGTTACCTTCTCCTGTTGAGAAAACTATCGAAAGATTTAAGTATAAACCATTGGAATTTGCCCCTGGAGAAAAGTTTAGCTACAGTAATTCAGGATATCTTTTATTAGGTTACATTATTGAAAAAGTTTCTGGAAAATCTTATGAAGAGTATCTAAAAGAGAACATTTTTCAGCCACTTAATATGACAAATACCGGGTATGACCATCATAGCACTATAATAAAGCACCGTGCTTCAGGTTATCTCCTCGGTGTTAATGGCCTTGTAAATGCAGACTATATTGATATGTTTATCCCTTATGCAGCAGGCGCCCTATACTCAACAGTTGAAGATTTGTACCTCTGGGATAGGGCTTTATATACGGAAAAACTGGTGAGTAAAAGTTCACTGGATAAAATGTTTACTCCCTTTAAGGGAAATTATGGATATGGTTGGTTTATAATGAGGGCATTTAATCGCAAGCTTATCACTCATGGCGGAGTAATCAACGGATTTTATGCATATATTTCCAGGTACGCTGATGATGAGGTTTGTATTATTGTATTAAGTAATATCGAGAATGCACCGGTGGATAAAATTAGCATAGATTTAGCCGCAATTGTATTTGGAGAAAAATATGAAATTTCTAAAGAACGAACAGTGATAAAAGTAGACTCAAAAATTTATGATGCTTATGTTGGTCAATATGAGCTTTCCCCTGATTTTATTATTGCCATCACAAAGGAAAATAACCATCTTTTTGCTCAGGCTACCGGACAACCTAAGTTTGAGATTTATCCTGAATCTGAGGTGAAGTTTTTCCTGAAGGCGGCAGATGCAGAAATTACCTTTATCAAGGATGATAAGGGAAAAATTACCCGGTTGATTCTCCACCAGTACGGTAGAGATTATCCTGCTAAAAAAATCAAATAAAAGCTTATAGGATAAGGCAAACAAGGAGATAACAAAGAAAGCTTGAGCCGATTGACAATGAGAGAAGAACTATTACAATTATCTTAAAATAAAGAAAAAGGAGAGTTAAATGAGAAAAAGAGGAGTGCTAGTAGCGTTAGCAGTGGTTTTTATTTTTGCAGGGTTAGTGTATGCAGATGATATTTCAGAGCAGATAATCACCGCTAAGAAGCTTTATGAGGAAGGAAAATATTCTCAGGCGGTTGAGGAGCTTCAATTTACTATTGGCCAGATTCAATCATTACAGGTGGATCAGTTAAAAAAAGCTCTGCCAGAGCCGCTGACCGGCTGGAAAGGGGAAGAGGCAAAAGGCTCCATTGCCCCTATGGGAATGCTTGGAGGAGGAGGTCTTTCGGTAAGCCGATATTATTATAAGGAAGATTCTGATGAGAGTATACACATTGAGATATTGGGTCAATCTCCCTTGCTGCAATCGATAATGATGTATTTTCAAAATCCTGCTTTTTTAGCCTCTGAACCGAACAGTAAACTGGTTAGAGTTGATGGAAAGAAGGCTGTAGAGAAATTTTCTCCTCAGGGAAAAGAGGGTGAGCTCTCTTTAATATTAGAGGGAAAGACTATAGTCAGAGTAGAGGGCTCAAATATCTCCAAGAAAGATATTCTTTATGAGTATATGAAAAAGGTGGACTTTGAGACAATCAAAAAAGTAACCGGTTAAGGGGTAAAGATGAAAACAAAAATAGAGAATACTCTGCTTACCTTAATCCAGGGAGATATTACCCGGCAGGAGACCGAAGCTGTTGTGAATGCTGCTAACTCCTCTCTTTTAGGAGGAGGGGGAGTGGACGGAGCCATTCATCGAGCTGGAGGCCCCCAGATTCTTGAAGAGTGCAAGAAGATTCGGGTAAAGCAAGGAGGTTGCCCCACAGGAGAGGCGGTTATCACCACTGGAGGAAGATTGAAAGCTAAATATGTTATTCACACTGTTGGCCCTATATGGTCAGGAGGGGAGAGGGGAGAAGATACTCTTTTAAAAAAAGCTTACCAGAGCAGCCTTACTTTAGCCAGGAAAAAAGGAGTTGGCTCTATCTCTTTTCCTTCTATTAGTACGGGAGCCTACCGTTTCCCTATTAACCGAGCCGCCCGAATCGCTCTTTCCACAACTCAAGAATTTATAGAAGAGAGTAACTTTTTTAAAGAGGTGCGCTTTGTGCTCTTTTCAGAAAATGACCTTAAAGCTTACGAGAACACCTGGAATGAGGTAAGTAGAGGATTGTCTTTATAAGGCTAAGTGGGAATGGTAGATCATATTAAGCTCTTGAAGGCGCTACCAATATTTTTGAAAAGTTGTTGACAACTTCATTAAATATGTTACATTAAAAATGGAACTAAAATAGGGATAATTTTTATGGAGCAAAAAATGTCCAATAAAGCCAAACCTCACTTAGTCATTCCCAGAGAAATTCTGGAATCTATAGATAGATTAGTAGGCAAAAGGAAAAGGAGTAAGTTTATAACAGATGCAGCCAGGAAAGAATTAAAGAGAATACAACTTCAAAAAGCACTTGAAAGAGCAGCCGGATCCTGGAAAGATGAGGACCATCCTGAACTCAAGGAAAAAGGAACTCATCAGTGGGTAAGAGATTTAAGAGAGGAAACGGAACGAAGGTTTAAGAAAATAACAAAATAATCCTATGGTTAACTACCTTTTAGATACCACAATAATTATTGATTATCTTCGAGGAAAACAGAAAATAGTAAAATTACTAAAAAAGATATTCTCTGAAGGTTCATTACTGAGTTGTTGTTCTATCAACATTATAGAGGTTTATGCTGGGATGAAAGAAAAGGAAGAGGAAATAACCAAGGAATTCTTAAATAATCTCGAATACTATTATTTAACTAAAGATATAGCTGAGAAGACAGGAAGATATAAAGGAAATTATCAAAAAAAGGGAGTTACTCTTTCTCTTCCTGATGCAGCTATTGTCACTATAGCTATTCATAACAATTTGACTCTATTAACTGATAATGTAAAACAGTATCCTATGCCAGAATTAAAACTTCGGTTACCTGAAGCCTTATCGAAGTTTGACGGTTAGGAGAATTATGTTTCTCTTGAAATGAAGGATTTAAAAAAATGAGAGAGGAGTAGCTCTCATCTTAACTATACTCATAGTGGGGGTGCTCTTCATTCTCTCCTCTTTCCTTATCAGTAAAGTTTTAGTAAATACAAAAATTATTGAGAAAGCAAAGGAGGAGGAAAGCTATGCTCTGGCTAAAGAGGGGATATTGTATGCGGTGGAGCACTAAACACCAGCGATCAAACTACGGATTGGCCGGGTAATTCAAGCTGGAACGATTATAATTTAAGTATCGGAATTTCAATAATTTACACCATTGGATTTGTCTTTGACAGGTCCTTTGGAATGCAAGAAATTCTTTAAGGGGGAGCAGACCCGACTTGCTCGAGCGAAGCGAGAGTCGGCTTTGCCGATCGGGCAGGAGAGGGGGGAAAGGACATAGAATCTGGAAAAACTAAAACTTTGTTCAGGGAAGAAAAATTCGATTTTTATAGATAATTATTTCTGCGAATATTTTTCTTGCAAGAAGGAGAGGTAAAATGGTAACTAAAGCTGTTAACCAGGTTCATATCGTTAAAAATAAAAATATTTGCGGAGGACAGCCCCGGATTGCAGGCACTCGTATTAAAGTTCAACATATTGTCTTAGAATATAAGCAACTGGGCTGGACGCCTGACCAAATTTGCGATGCGCATTCTAGTTTAACATTAGCCGATGTACACGCAGCAATTGCATATTACTATGATCACAAAAATGAGATTGATAGTGCTATTCAAAAGGATGAAAAATTCGTGAATCGTCTCCGAAGGAGCCTAACTTAATGGCCTTGTTTTTGCTTTGCGATGAACATATCCCAAATCCTGTTGTTGAAGGGTTGCGACGAAGAGGCCTGAATGTGGTTACCGTCCAAGAAATTGGCTTATCATCTAAAGAGGATAAAACCATTATGGATAGAGCACGAGAAGAAGGACGAATTATCTATACACGAGACGCTGATTTTCTTCGTCTTCATCAGATAGGTCATAAACATGTTGGCATCTTTTATCATCACCCCTTAGCTTATTCTATCGGAGAGGCAATTCGAAAAATCACGATGGCCTGTGAAGTGCTTTCACCAGAGGAGATGAAAGACAACATCAAATTTTTATAACATTTACCACTATTGCTTGGCGATATAACGTAGTTTAATCTACCGATTTAAATAAATTAGCCTGCAGGAATTTTAGATGCGTAGTCGGAATGGAAAATTTCTTTTTTTTCTGCAAAAAGGATATTCACAGGACTAAGTAAAAAATGGATAAAATGCTCTTAAAAATTAAAAGGTTGTTTAAGGAGAATAGCCAGGGAGCAGCCCTTTGAAGAGGTGCGCTTTGTGCTCTTTTCAGAAAATGACCTTAAAGCTTACGAGAACACCTGGAATGAGCTAAAATGAGAAGAGAGCTAAGGAAAAAAATTGATGTAGTCCAATCAGCTATCAAGAATGTCCATTTTGAGAGAAGTATCAAATATCATCAACACTGCCGCAGAAACCCCTATAATGACACTTAAAAACTGAGAAAAGGTGAGATTGAGAAAAATCCTGATAGAATCGGCTCTCAAAAACTCAATTATGAACCGATGCAAAGAGTAAAGAATTAATAGCCAGAGAAAGCTTCTACTAGCGAACCATTTATACCTTTTTAAAATAGTTAAAAGGAGGAAAATTGCCAGCATATCTACCGAGGAGATAAGCTGGGTAGGAATCAAGGGTTGATGAGGAAAAGCCCTGCCGGCAGGAGAGGTAAGGGAGAAAACCAAGCCCTTGTCCCAGGGCTTTCCGTAACAGCATCCGTTTAAAAGACAGCCTATTCTTCCTACGCTTATCCCCAGGGCAATGGAGGGAGCGGATACATTGGCAATCTTCCAGAATGGAAGATGGTGACGCCTTATAAAGAAAAATCCAACAGCTAAGGCAAAGATAAATCCTCCATAAAGCACCAGTCCTCCTTGCCAGATCTTCAGTATATCCTGTGGATTCTTAAGATACTGATAAGGATAATTTAAAACATAAAATGCCCTTGCTCCTACAATAGCAGATATTATGATATAGAATAGGAAGAAAAAAATTTCCCTTTTTTTCAGGTTTTCTTTCTTTGTTTGATATAGAAAAAGGCTGGCTCCCAGGGCAAATCCCAAAAGTGCACACACTCCCCACGCATAAATATTGAATGAGCCTATCTTCAAGAGAATGGGATGCATTGATTTTTTGCTATCGCAAATCTTTATTTGTTCACCACTAATGCCAACAGGCAATAGTAGTTTATGATATTTACGAGCTTTTGTCAAATAAGAGGCTAAAGCCTTGACAAATGACCTAAAAGGTTAAAATTTTAAGAAGGGAAAAGAAAAATGCAGGAGAAAATGGGATTTACCCTAATAGAGCTTCTTGTAGTAATAGCTATAATCACCATAATTACCGCCATTGTCGTGCCCAATCTTATGTCTGCCAATATTCGAGCCAGGGTGAAGGCAATAAACTCAGATATGGGAAGTATTGCCATTGCTCTGGAGGACTACAAGATCGATCATGGAGAGAAAGGTTATCCTCAGCAATACGACGATAATGATAATTATGACGAGATTGCTACAGCAACGCCCCTCACTCCGAGTAATGCCCGGGGTCTGGGAAAATTAATCTACCCTACTAGCTCTGATGCCACTCCCGTTTATTTAACCAGCATTCCAAAAGAACCTTTCAACGATAATGAGGAGCCTGGAGGTTACTACTCTTACTTTACCACAGGAGGCTCTACGCCTACAGCCTGGGCTCTGGTGAGCTGGGGACCGGATAAGGATCCTAATATTGAAAGTTATACCCAGGCATGGAATGCCGTTGATCCTGATGCTCCCGGGTATCCAAATGGGAAAGCATATAACTCAGACAGCGGCATAAGATCCGGGGGCGATATTATCATTACCGGACCATAATCGCTGGAATAAAAAATGAGAAAAGTTAAAGGATTCCTTCTGGTAGAAGTTTTAACGATAGTAGCTATAATTGGCATAATCGCTGGCATCGTTATACCCAATATTATGTCTGCCAACATGCGAGCCAAGATAAAGGGGGTAGAAGCAGATATGGCAAGTATTGCCATTGCTCTGGAGAACTACCGGGCAGATTATGGAACCTATCCCTTGCAGCCTGAGTCTGCAGGGTACGATCCGGACGAAATAGGCAAAGAAGATGAAATCTTTGGTGAGGCTGAAGTGGTCGGATTAGGAAAATTAATTTTTCCATTTGACGAAAGCGAGCCCACTTATCTGAACAGGGTCTCCGGCGATATCTTTAATGATGAGGGCATGGAAGAATGGGCTACATCAGAGCCAGGGCAGGGAAAACATAACAACCACTACTGCTATTTTACAGGAAAAGCTGAGAGTGGTGGAGGACGTGCAAATACCGAGTCTACAGACACAAAAGCAGATTATTGGGCTCTGGTGAGCTATGGACCGGACAAAGACCTCGATATTGCAAGTTATACCGACGCCTGGAAGGCCGTTGACCCTAATGCTTCTGGCTATGACCCCAGTAAAGCGTATGACCCAGAAAACGGTACAATCTCCGAGGGGGACATTATCATTATCGGACCATAGGAAAATGAGTAAAAAATATCCGAAAAATCAAGGAAAATCAGGCTTTACCTTAGTTGAGGTAATAGTAGCTGTGGCAATCCTTGCTTTTGTCATCTTCGCCACCTGGAGGGTAGTTACCTCTTCCATAGGCAGTATCACTCGCCAGGGAAAGCGAATAAAGGCTCTGCATATAGGTCAGGCCTGTTTGGGAAGATTAGAGGGAGAGACCTTCTCAAAGGGGGTGCCGGAGAACTGGGTGATTGATTCGGGATTAACTTACCAGCTATCCATATACAAAGCTATAGATGATTTATACCCCTCTCCCTCTTCTGCGGAGGTGGATAAAATTTTTATAAACTCGGACGATAGCTACTGGTATTCCTCCCCTCCCGATGGATTAGGTTTTTCTGACGATAACGAAGACGACGGCATATTAGTAGCTGACAAAGATGGAAACATTTATACAAAAAGTCCATCTCCTTCAACTCAACAATATACCTGGAGTAAAAATAATTTAACCTTAACTTTCGCTTCCATTGATGAGGGAGAAAAGGTGCAGATTTATTATCGCCACTACCACCTCATTGATGAGGGGTCCACCCCAAGACTCTATAAACCTCTTTATGCTCCTCTTGGGTCATCCGAAGATGGGTCTCATGATTCTAAAGACAATCCCTATATAGTAAAGCTAATCAATTTTCCAGTGGAAAAGGAAATTGTCAGCGATATGTCAGGAGTTATTTACTCCCGTGACTCCACTTCTGAGGATATACCTCCCCCAGAACCGAATACTCCGTCAGACGATTACACCATCAATCTCTCTAAAGGACTACTATCTTTTGATGACGAAGATGAATCTGTCTGGATTACCTATCTTCCTGAACGAGCAACTACAGATGTCAACAATGATGGCTACCAAGACCCTACCGACGATTCCATAGTGGGGGTAGCTGAGGGGAGTTTCTGGGATTCAAATTCAGGGGCTACTACCACCGCCGTTACCCCTACCAAACGCATCACTGTACATGAGTTCTGGAAGCAGAAAGAGAAGATAAGAGAGGTAAAACCTGAGACCTTCGTCCAAAAGTAAAAGATGATGATGAAAATTAACTATAATTTATACAAAGAGTTCCTGGATAAGCTGCTAAGCTTTCTGGTAGGCCACTTCAGGGAGGATAAAATAATATCCTGTGCGCTCTTCGGCTCTGTAGCCAGAGGTGAGGCTAAACCTTATAGCGATATAGACCTGTTGATAGTTTGTCAGAAAAGAAGTCCGGATTCAACAGAGAAATTTACAAAAATTCTCTTTAAATTAGAAAAAATAGAGGAATATAAAAAACTGCTTTCAATGGGATTGCATCCCGATCCTTATCCAATATTTGTAACCCCGGAAGAGCTTTCAAAGAATCCCCTGATTCTTCTGGATATTTTAGATGAGGGTATAATTCTTTATGACAAAGCCGGTTTTCTGAACCAGAAGCTTCAAAAACTCAAGGAAAGGCTCGGACAACTTGGAGCAAGAAAAATTACCTTTGAAGATGGAAGCTGGGTCTGGGATTTAAAACCTGATTGGAAGAGAGGAGAGGTGATCGAAATAGAGGTATGAAAAACTTTGAAACAGGAGAAAAACTGATTGGAGAAGCGGAGGAGTATTACCTGGATTTGCTGCAAGCCTACAAAAGGAGATCCTGGAATACGGTAGCAAGAAGAGCTCAAGAGGTGGTAGAACTTTCCCTCAAAGGACTTTTGAAAATGATGGGGATTGAGTATCCCAAAATTCACGATGTAGGGTGGCTTTTAGAAAAGATTGTTCTGGAAAAGGGAGTAGAAGCTAAAAAGGAGACAATCAAAGAAATAAAAGAGATATCAGCAAGTTTAGCTCGAGACCGCTCACCTGCATTTTATATGGAAACAACCTACAGTAAGTTACAGGCAGAGAAGGCCAAAAGACAAGCAGAGAGAGTTTTAAGCTGGGCAAGGGAAATGACAGGAAAATTAAAGGAAAAATAAAATGAGCCAGAGGCGAGGAGGCTTCACTCTAATAGAGCTTATAGTAGTAGTGGGATTGATTGCTATGATAGCAGTATTAATTTATCCCCCTTATCGAAGCAGCCTTCGCTCCTTTGACTTAAGCACCACTAAAACCAGCTTACAACAAAACGCCCGTATAGGGATGAAGAGAATGATGAAGGAAATAGGCGCGGGAATGATAGCGGATATGGACGACAGTTACGGTTGGGATTGGAATTCCGAGGGGGAGGGGTATGATTTTTACACTAAAGATAATCCCTACTTTTTTATTTTTTATCTTCCTGATAAGGAAGAACCTGATAAGGAAAGAGGAGATGTAATCGCTCTTTATGCAGCCTTGCCCGATGACCCGGATACTACTACGGATGAATCCCTGCAACCTATAGACCCGGCAAATTATACTTATCCCCCTACTGTAAATTATGATCTTCCTGATACTCCTCTGCTTTACTTCCGGAGATACGATGAGGGTTCTTCTTCCTGGGAAGACCCTGAGCCAATCATTCATTCAGAAGAAACCCTAAAGGTGACCCAGCTCTGTTTTATTCTTGGAGGAGAAAATAACGGCAGGGTCCTTATTACCCTGGAATTGGCTCAAAAGGGACCAACTCCAGGTGAATGGCGGACTTATAAGTTAGTCTCCACGGCAAAAATGGGGGCAAGGTGAAGGGTAGCCTCAGAAATTGACAATTAAAAATAGTATGATATATTAATAATAAAAGTATGAAAAAAGGTGGAAAAAATGAGAAAGGCGGTAAAAGTCACGGTAAGTCTTCCAAGAGACTTACTTCAAAAAGTAGATAGCATCACTAAAGACTCTTATAATAGCCGAAGTTCACTGGTCAAAAAAGCCCTTGAGCTCTTAATTGATGAATACATTGAGAAAAACAATGTAAAAAAAGCTAAACAGATTTATGGTGAGATATCTCAGTCGAATCACAAATTAGCTGAGGAATTTCTCTCCATTTCTTCAGAAACTCTTCCACAAAAGTGAAAAGTCAATGTTAGATTACCCTAAGCGTGGTGAAATACACTACCTTGATTTCAGTCCCTCTTATGGAAAAGAAATAAGAAATATTCACCCTGCTTTAATTATTCAGAATGAGGTTGGAAATCAAGCAAGCCAGCTAACTATTGTAGCAGCAATCACCAGCAATTTAAAAGTGGCAAAACTTCCTGTAGGGGTGGAAATTTCACCCAAAGAGAGTGGACTTCCTCATAAATCAGTAATTCACTTAGGACAGATATATACTGTGGACCGTCGCCGTCTTAAAAAAAGAGTAGGAAAACTATCTAAATTAACAATGGCTAAAGTGGATAAAGCTATCCAGGTGAGTCTGGGACTGAGAAAATTCCATTTCTCTTAAACTGTTGGAATTTCAAAATCCTTGGATGAGATGAAGGAGTTTGTAGTGCAAACCTTTAAAAAGGATATTCACAGGATTAAGTAAAAAAATGGATACCGTGCTCTTAAAAATTAAAAGGTTGTTCAAGGAGAACAGCCAGGGAGCAGCCCTTATTATGGCCATAGTAGTGGTGAGTGTGCTCTTCATCTTCACCTCATTTCTTGTCCGAAGGGTGATAACGAACACGGTGATGGTAGAAAAGGCAAGGGATGAACAGACAAGCTATGCTTCAGCAAAAAAGGGGATATTGTATGCTGTGGATAGGTTAAATAATAGCCCAGGGACAAGTCCCAATTACGATTCTACGGATTGGTTGGATGCCCAAAATTGGGATAAGAGGGAATGGAACACTTTTGATTTAAATAAAAATGGCGAAAATGATGTATGCATAAGAATAGATAAGAATGACATTCCACATCCTGACAATAATGACCCTGCTTTTGATTCAGCAAATGACGATGATGGAGATTCTAACTATATTACTATAGAAGCTAAAGACCTTCCTAAAAAATTAGTAACCCTTCAGGGAATAAGCAATTACACGAGTCCTCTGGTTAAATATGTGAGGTTTATTAACTCAGACACCACTTTTGGGAATAATACATTTGGCGGGAGCGGAATGATTGGTGGAGAGGCTCCTTTTTGCATCCTGGGAGATTTAACCTGGAAGGGTAGTACTACGAATGATGTAACCTTAACAAGCCCCAATGTAGCTAAAGTCAGCGGCAGCATAGTTGATGGAGGGAGTGCCACAGTAACAATTAATGGCTCTTCTCCTGATTCTGGCTACTCATATTTTACTCCAATTAATCCTGGCGATCCTGATTTTGATACTGCAGGAGGTGTCTACTTTGATGGAGAACATCTGCCCTCCTGTTATGATTACTCCAGCGGTTCTCC
>JAYEHT010000115.1:0-15211 GCA_034659655.1 Candidatus Aerophobota bacterium
TGTATTTAAAATACTACATAGAACAAACATATCCTGTCAATTAATAATCCGCAGGAAGGAGGGCGTTTTATTTTCCCTTTTTAGCTGATAAGATAGGCTTAAGGCTAAAGTAAGAAGTTATAAACTGCTTTGGGCCCCAAAAAAACACTTTAAGACTAAAACTAGAGACGAAAGCTGCAAAAATAATATTGGATGATTTGCTCAAACGTACATTTTTGCCACCAAAACCATTGATTTAAGGCCGATTTTGAGACTGTTTTTTAGCTTAGCTCGTGAAAATTCAAACATTTCGTGCGGCCAAACCCCAAAATTTACAAAACAGACCCCAAAATTTAAAAAATTTAAAACAAAATTTAAAAATTAAGCAAATATTTTAGGTATTATATTATTTTACTTTGCAATCTGAATTTGATAAATTTATCGTAAAGTGAAAAATTAAAAAATTAGCAATAGAAACATTTCGACAACTATTTACAAAGTGAGGATTATTATATGGGAGATAAAGAACCATTAATATTTCAAAGACTCCTTTGGGAGGAAAGTATAAATGCAGTAAAACAAAGTTTAAGATTTAAAGATTTTAGGAATTTCAAAAGACATCTTCAAGAACATCTTCCACAGAACTCAAGTTACGTTCGTAAAAGATACACTTCTTCTATAATTCGTTGGTTCTTTCCAGACCAATCGCTCAATAATCTTCCTGCTAAGGTATGGCATAGCTATAAAAACAATCAAATTCTTCAAGATGTTATGCGTTATTTTTATCTTGAAAAAGAGCCAATAGTAGCAGAGTTTATCTGCAAATACCTAATTCCTCTAGAACCAGGAACGACTATGCAGTCAGAATATCTTAAGGATTTCTTGATAAAGAAATATGGGAAAGTTAAGAAGGACCCTCTGAATTATCTCAGCGCTGCAATTCGTGATTTAGGTTTTACTTATCGCAATAAAACAACGATAATCGTGTGTAACTTGCAATTGCCAAAAACAAGCTTTACCATTTTGGTCCATTATCTTTTCGCCTCAACACCTCAAACAGTGAGTTTGGAAGAGATACTAACGCATAATTTTTGGATGTATTTAGGAATCAAAAATCAAAGCGAAGTAAAAAAGATTCTAAAAGAGGCCGATACGAAAGAAATAATTGCTAAGTATGTAGTTGCTGATCAATTAGAACAGATAACAACCAAGTATACATTGGATGAGTTTTTGCAAAAGAGGATAAAATTATGACCATTGTGGATTTGAAGGAAATAGCTGCAAAATTCAAAGAGAGACCTCTTCCTGGAAGAAAACTTTATATCTGGCATGGCTCAAAAGAGAAATTGCTGGGTTATCTTCCAGCGGATAACATCCGAGAATTAGATATCCTTCAAATAGCACCTCAGGAGGGAATTGATGAGCCCACTCAGATTCGAAAGAGAGTTAAGAAGGCAATAGCCCAAAAATTAGAAGAGTATATTCTAAATTTGAAAGGACAACAGATTTTGGTGGTATCAAATGTCTATCTTTTGGCTCGATACAAAGTTCCTCTAATCTCTTTGTACGAGATATATTTTAGTGATAAAACGATGGTAATTTTGGTTGTTCTCAAAGGAAAAGTAGATATTCGGCTCCCTGACTATGTTTCCTTTGAAGATAATGCCACATTAAAATATCTTAAGGAGGTTTTGCCGGAGGAACACAGATCTAATGTTATTGAGGAGGTATAGTGATGATTAATGTACCTATTGGTGAGCTTATTAAAAGAGTTTCTGAAAGGCCAGAGGGGACCATTCTTCTGTCTAGGGCAATTGGAACTCCGGAGAAGACGGTTAATACTTATCGATTTACCCCTAATATCCGGGGATGGATTGAAGAGATTTTAGAGAAGGTTTCCACAGGCCGTGGGGGTGGATATTGGGTGCAGGCTGAATATGGTGCTGGGAAGACACATTTCTTAGCAGTATTGACTTGCCTTTTAATGGATACATCAAAAGAGCTATGGGATAAAGTAAAAGATGAGGAAATTAAAAACTTTAGACACCGCTTGGAAAAGATAAAACTATTCCCGGTAATTTTGAGCCTGAAGGGAGAGGCTGGTGTAGACGAAGAAGATAATCTCCTTAAGGTTATTGAAGATAGGATTGAAGAATCTCTTGAAAAGGTGGGTTTGGAAAATAAAATATCCATAACTACTGAAGATGAGGTAATCGATTGGTACAAAACACGGCCTGCTACTTTTAGAAACCCAATCGATGATTTTATCCGAGGGAAGACCGATATAAATCCTGAAAACCTTGGAAAGAGGGAATTATCGCAATTAATTATAGAGTATTGTAAAGCTACCAGTTTTCGTCCAGAGATAACTACCTCCACTAAGGATAGAATTTCTCATATTTATCATCAAATTCAAGGTCAAGGATATCAGGGCCTCCTTTTCGTAATTGATGAGTTTGAGGCCTGGCAAAGAAGACATCCCATTGATTCGGCAGCCTATGCCTATGATGAAGAGGTCTTAGAAACTCTCTCTTGGATTCTCCCTAAAGACTTAGGATTAGAAATATTCACTATTGTGGCCTCCCAGGCGCCTGCTCCTGCAAAATTAAGAGGAGAAAAAGAAGATCGTTTTACTAACGTCCTATTGCTCAGAGATGAAAGAGAATACGGTGAGATTGTTACAGAAAGGGTTCGAGAGTTGGTTGAAGAGAGACAGCCTGAGATTGATCAGTATTATGAATATTACTATAATGAGTTTAGGTTTCTAAGAAGTATTCCAAAAGAGTATTTTTACTCTATCTTTCCTTTTCAGCCACGAATTTTCGAAGCCATTCGTAGGATTACGATTGCTCGAGATCTTCCCACTGCCCGTTTAGGTATCAGTGTTATTTATGAGGTGATAGGTAATTCCGAAGTTCTATCTCGGGATTCCTTGGTCACAGCTAGCGATCTGATGGTCTCAAAAGACCTTTGTGATGCAATGGAAACAGAAGTCTATCGTGAGGCTCATAGAGCCTATCAGTCGGCTATCAGTAGCCTTGAAGAGTATGATTTAGATGAAGAAGACAAAGAACTTGCTGATAAGATAATAAAGACCCTTTTTCTTATGTTTGTTGCCTATAAAGATACTCCCAAAGCTCTTTCTGTCCAGGAGCTTACTGAAGCAACGTTAACTTCTAAGGGTATCTTGAAGGAAGGAGAAGACAATGTATTGAGGGTGTTAAATATTATCCGTGATCTACCTCAAGTTTATTATACCAAAGAAAAAGGGGCATGTTTTAAGGTATCAGAGAGGGAAACCAGACCCGCTCAAATCTTTGGCACGACGAAGAAGAAGGTTAAGGATGAATATGAGATCAAGAATAAATGGGAAGAAGGTTTGATTCTTGACTTACACCGCACAGGCGGAGTAGGAGAAGGGCTTTTTAGTGGTTTTGAGTTCGAGCATAGAATTGAAAGAACGGCTGAACATAAAAGGATAGAATATCCTGGAGAAATAATTATAGCCAGATCCTGGCGAGAAGAATATGGTGCTAAGCTCGACGGGCCACACTTTAGGGTCATTTTTATGACGGAAGATTTAGGTTTAGACCCTGAGGATATAGAGGATCCACGTATTGCTGTTTGTGTTCCTTCGCCACTCACTAACGCTGCTTTTGAGGCATCATGGGATTATTTGGCAATCTTGAAGATGGAAGAAGATTATCTTCCTCAAGGTGGTAGTGAAGCTGAGGAAATAAAGGAGTGGATAAAAACAAAGAAAAGAGATGTAGTTAGCAATCTCTTAAATAAACAGATTGGGGTGTACAGAGAAGGTAAGATATTTACTAAGCAGTCCATAGGGATAGATTCAAATAAGGTATTCTCAATAGGGAAAATGGATAGGGTTTTGGATACTCTTATTCCATTATTGTTATCTAATGCTTATACAACGTTCTTTATCGATGCCTCCAATTTCCGAAGAAAGTTTACCAGCAGTGAAGCCAAAAAGGTATTCGAAGGGCTTTTCAAAGGAAATAAAAGTTCGAGTGCTACCAGCGCCTGCGATAATTTCGCTCCTGGTTTGGGTCTCGTTCTCTTGGAGAATCCGAGAGAATTTGAGCCCGAAGGGAATAAGGTCTTTGAGTTTATCAAGGATAAATTGAGCCAGACTGATGAGATTCATATCTGGAAGTTATATCGAGACTTACAAAATCATCCAGTTGGCTTAACCAAGGAGATAGTTACCCTCCAACTATTAGCCTTTATTCGCCATGGAAAACCTGCTTGTGAAATTAGTCTCAAGCCTATGAACAGATTAGACCTGCCTGGAAATCGTATAAATTCATTTAATATTCCTGATATTGAATGGAAAAGAAAGTTTGAGGAAGATTTTGATATCCTTTATCCTATGGCTGGGCCTGGTTGGAATGACGTTCTTCCCTTAGCCCGGTTCATAAATCGAAATCTAAAAGAGGCCACAAAGCCAGATGAAATAAAAGCTCAGGAGGCGCAGCTATTACTTTCCTGTAAGACGATTAGTGATCGAATTCCCCACATTAAAGGAGATCTCAAGATCCTTTCGGATAAATTCGCTGAGCCCGTAGAAGAAAAAATCCCCAAGATACTGGAAGGTTTAGAGAAGATAACTGAAGCCAGTTCTTTTACAGAGTTTTATTCATTAACTAAGGATTATGAGGATATTAAAGACGATTTTGAGATTTTTACTAAAGTGGATACTTTGGATAAAGAAAGCACAGAACTGTTAAATATGAAATCCTATCTTGAGGGTGCAGTATTGCCAGAGAAAGAGAGACTTTATGGAGACAGATTTCTTTTGCAGCAACGGTTGAAACTCTCTAGTTTATTGGATAACCCTTCGCTTATGGGGAGTATAAAAGCACAATTTGAGAGTTTTAAGACTACCTATAAAAATCTTTATCAAAGATTTCACCGAGACTATTTTAAGGAGATCAAGAAATTAAGGGAAGAATTGGAATCTGCTACGGTGAGGATAGAGGCTATCTCTCGGTTAAACAGGATTACTGAGTTACATTTTTCTGAAGAGAAGGGATTAGTTGTACAGTTTCAGGATCTCCTTAAGAATACAGAACCCTGTCCTAATACAGACCCAGTTTCTGTTGAGACAAGCCCTCTCTGCCCAGAGTGTAAGTTGGAATTGACTAGAGAACTACCAAAGGAAGAAACGAAAGAAATCCTTTCAAAGATAAATAAGGAATTAGAACGGAGGAGTAGAAAACTAGCGCAGGCATTGACCAAGAAGATACTCGAGGAGGTCAAAGAGAATAGGCTTAATAAGTTGATGAAGGTTGCTGGGATAGCAGATTTAAGAAAATTTGCTGAAATCCTTAATGATGAATTGATATCCTTGGTCAATGATATTCTGAAGAAGGCGAATATTAAGACTGAATCCTATCCTGTGTTTGAAAATCTAGGCAAGAGATATGGCTTAATCGGAGAAGAGAAGATCGAAGAGATAGTAAGTGCCTTCAAGGAGGAACTGGAGAAAGCTTTCAGAGAGGCAAAGAAAAAACACATTGGTAAGAAGGTAAGGATTAGCCTGAGGTAAAAATGAGCGAAAGCTTAACAGAATTTATAAAAAAATACGGCAAACCTTATGATCCAAAGGTGGACGATTACGATACAGGTCCGTTCCAGAAGAGCATCGACGATGCTCAAAAATCAACTGGTAAAATTTATGGTATGCATATGTACTGGGTTAAGCAAGTACCTCAAGTAGTAAAACAACATATTGAACATTACACAAAGCCTGGAGATATTGTACTTGATGCCTTCTGCGGCACAGGGATGACAGGGGTTGCAGCAATGTTGTGTGGAAGACATGCTATCCTTACCGAGATATCCCCTGCCTGTATCCATATTGCTCGAAACTATACTACGCCAATAGAGCCACATACATTAGAAAGGGCCTACTATAGACTGCGAGAAAAGGTGGAACCAGAGATAGGACCCCTTTATAAGACAATGTGCCATAATTGTAAAAATCCAGATGCCCACATCGCCAATACAATCCTTTCTGATGTGCTCCGATGTCCCCGTTGTAGTGCAGAGGTATTATATGCTGGCAGTGGCCGTTGGGCAAAGATGAAAAGAGGAGAGAAATTCAGAAAGATTCTTTGCCAGAACTGTGGCTATGAGTTTACCAAGGCAAAAGTTCAATTTGTCAGGGTTGAGCCAATTGAAATAAGGGTGGATTGTCCGAGGTGCAAGACAAAGGGGGAGAAAAAGGGGAAACCCCTTGATAAAGAAGATTGGCGAAGATATATTGACATAGAAGGTGGTGAGAGATTCATAAACAAGTTGGGGAATGAGATCTTGGAAGAGATTAAAGAGGAAGAAAGGCTGGAGAAAATTCCACCTAAAGAGCCACCCTATTGGTATCCCAGGGATGTGAAATTCTTTGGAGATGAACCGAGACGAAATTACAAGCGAGACATCACCCATCCCTACCAGATGTTCTCCCGACGAAATCTTATTGCGCTCTCCATTTTGTGGCATTATGTAAATGAAATTGAGGAGGAGAAAGTAAGGGACAAAATGAGATTTACTTTTACAGGTATGCTCTTTTATGTTTCATTAATGCGTAGATGGGTGTATTCGAATGTAGCAGGGGTCCCTCTAAAAGGAACGCTTTTTATCGCTTCCGTGATCCAGGATGTTAACACCATTGAGATCTTTGATTTCAAGATTAAGCAAGTATTAAGAGGCCTTCGAGAACTGTTACCCTTTAAAGGGAACGGCTCAGTTTTTTTGAAAAAGCTATCAGCAACAAACCTTAATTTTGGGGATAACACCATTGATTACGCTTTTTATGATCCGCCTTACGGTGCCAATATAAATTATAGTGAATTAAACATTGTATGGGAAGCGTGGTTGAATGAGTTCACTATGGTTAAAGATGAAATAATCGAGAACAAATACCAGGGTAAAAATAGGGATATTTATGGGAAAATGATGTTGGCAGCGCTAAAGGAAGTTTATCGTGTTCTCAAACCAGGAAGATGGCTCACAATGATATATAGCTATAGCGATCCTTCAATGTATCGAATTATACAAAATATCGCACATGAAGCAGGGTTTGTTGATGAGGGAGTTCTTCTTCATATCAATTCTGCAAGCAAAACATTCGCTCAAGAAACGTCAGATAAATCTCAACAGCGTTTTCTCGTCATCAACTTCAAAAAGCCTAAAGATGCCAAAAAGAAGGCAATAAAGAAGTCTGAAGATATTGATTATGATGTAATCCGAGTGATCCAAGATTTCCTTACTAAACAACCCGGTAAGACTCGAGATTATATCTATGATCAGGTAATAAAGCAACTCTTCAGTACGGTTCAGATTCAGAAATTTGATCTTGATGAAATCCTTAAAAACTTCTTCCGTAAGGTGGGAGATGAATGGTATGCCCCTGGAACTTTACTTACCAGAAAGGAAAATGAGGACAAACAACAGAGAGAATTGTTTGGAAAATCAACATCTGAACATCCCGAAAAGGAGGTTATCTTGCAACTTCAGGAGTTTCTGAAGAAGTACAGGCAAGTTCCTTATAGCGAGTTGAGAGAGTTTTATCTTCGGAAGATTGACATATCCTTGGAGAGAGATTTTGACGATATAATCAAGGAAAATTTTAAAGTCGAAGAGGGCAAAGTACGCCTTCCCACTCCTGTGGAGCAGGAGAGGATGCAGGACATCTCTGTACAATATCAAATTCGGGTGATTAGACGCTTTCTGGACGGTAAACTTGACTACATGCCCCAGACAGAAGAGCTGTCTGACTGGGTTGAGTTTTGCTACCAGAATGAATTATATAAGGAAGGGTCACAGATATTTAACCTGCTTGGAGAAGATAAGGTAGAGCCGGGCCGTTATAAGAAGCTTAAGAAAATAGCGGAGGTATGCCGGATAAAATCGGAGTGAGCTATGAAGAAATTTACTTTTCTCGATGCTGCATACGAGATTTTGAAAATGGTTGGTGAACCTTTGAAATCAGAGGACATTACAAGAAGGGCATTAGATTTAGGATTGTTAAAAACTAAAGGCAAAACGCCAGCTTACACTATGGCCGCAAGACTTCATTGTGATGTCCGTGACAATGGCCCTCGTTCGAGATTTATAAAAGTTGGACCAAATCTTTTTGGTCTTATTGGATGGGCAAAGCGCTACGGTATTGATGTTAGTCAGATTCGACCAAAAAGAGTTGGGAAGGTCACTCGGCGTCCCAAAACAAAAGGCTTTAGTGAAATTGCAGACCACCAGCTTCTCTCCTTGGTTAAAAATGAAGTGAGAGATATTAGGAGCTTTATAAAAGGTAGTTTAAATCCTTATCCCAACAATGAGAAATTGGGTTTTTGGGTCTGGTTTTCCTATATCCTTGGTTTTTATCGGGAAGGTGGTCTTATCTATCGAAAGATAGATAAAGATGCAGTCTCTTCTGACTTTTATAATATAATTAGAAAAATAGGTTTGGCTTGTGAGCAGAAAGCGAGATAAGAATGTCTAAAATACCAGACCATTTAATTGAATATTTTGAGGGAATCATCGTTGATTCTGCAGCATCTGCTAATTTGTTAGTTCTTGACCCCAAAGGATGTTTAGACTTAAGGCGAGAATACAAAGACCCGACCGGTAAGGTTTGGAGGGTCTATCATTACTATGAAAATGACCTTGCTTTTAGGAGGGAGTATGAGGTAAGACCTTCTGATTTGGACTTTGCCTCTATTGTTTGGGTAACTTTACCAGAAGGCAAAAAGAAAATTGATCTGAGTTTTATTCCCGATGTTATTTCCAGGGTAGACAAAATGATTGATTTAGGTATAGAAGCCGTACTGAGTAAGCTATTTCCTAAAGAGACCTGGCCAGATAATATCTTTGTATTTGAAAAAGAGATAGGTAGGAATTTATCCGACTTTTCTTCTCATTATAAGGAATTACGCGATGGGATTCGTCCTCCTACCCCACTTAATAAGAATCACATTGAGGCGATCATTTTAGCTTGCCGGAACCCATCTCTACCAATCAATGAAATAATGTTTGAAGAGACAGAACCCATTGCTATCATTCAGCATTATTTGAAGATAGTCTGGCAACATAATTTAAAGGAAGAAGACATAAGACTATTAAAGACCTTGGTATTAGAGAGTTGCAAGGTAGATGCAAAACAAATTCTTCCCTGGATTAGGGAGAAAGATTATGAGGTTGCTGCTTTCCTTTATTCCTATGCGATTCTCAAAAGGTATGAAGTAAGCAACCCAATTACTCTCTTAAAGGGTCTGGGGATGTTAGGTTTCGATCCAGAAGAGATGGGGAGCCAACTGACTAAAGTTATAGCTTTGTTAAAGGAGGATAATCTTTTATTAGAAAATGTCATAAAAATTGCTGAAAGGGAAGTCGGAGAGCGAGATATGGATACACTCATTAATAAACTTCCTTTTAAGGAAAATAAGGAAATAGCCAATGCTATTCTCCAGGAGTTTTCGCCACTTCTTGTTTTAAGACTTGTTGTTTATCTTCTAAATAGACTTATTAGTGATAAGTCACTTAATAGGGAATCGTTTTCTTGGGCAAAGGGATTGCATCTCCATCCTATTTTTCAAGGGATGGCACCAATGACTAATTTTACCTTTGCTGCCCAAGAGATGCTTTCGTTTCTTAAAGAAATAGCATTTATACAAGAGATTGTAGGGACATCTTTCGAATCTAAAACAGAGATTGCTTCGTTGCTTGATTGGTATGAGAAAACACATGCCTACCGGTTAGAGTTAGCCTTAGCCAAGTCAAATAGGCATCTAAAGGTTATTAGTGATCAAAACTTAAAGAATTCACTTGCTGAATGGCTTGAGACTCTGAAGGGTGAAATTTTTAGATTTCTTGAGAATGTCGATTTGAATCTCGCTGATTTGATCGCAAAGGATATGAAAGGATATTTTTCTCACCCTCGCCTTTCTATCAATGTATTAAGGGACTTTATCTTGAAGAAGGGGATAAGGCCTTTAGATAAATCTCGGATATGGATTCTTATCTTTGATGGCATGCGTCTTGATACCTGGAATGAGGTGATCAAACCAATGCTTTTTTCTAAATTTGAGATAAGTGAAGAGAAGTTGTATCTATGCCCATTGCCTTCTTATACAGAGATTGCTCGGATATCATTACTTGCAGGGAATCTTCCTTTAGAATGGAAGGATTATCAAGGAGATTGGACTAGTGATCATAATGTTTTAACTTCCAGACAATTAGGTCTCCCTCGACAGGAAGGAAAGCAAGATCTGCGTATTATAACGGCAAGTGAGACTGATTATGCACAGCGAAAGCTCGATTTTGAGGTAAGACCATACAATGTATTAATTTATAATTTAAGCGATGATTGGATTCATAATTATAGGGATGACGTTTGGGAATTGAATCAGGAAATAAAGGGAAAATTAGAGAGAAATATATTGTTTGATTTAGAAGCACGGGTAGGTGAAGATGATTATATCTTTATAACTAGTGACCATGGGTTCATTGAACTTGATAGAAAGAACGAGATCAAAATTAAATCAGAAGCGATTGAAGATCAGCATCTCATTGTCTACCGATACTTAAAAGATTTGGAACATCCTGCAGGTCTTAAAGTCCAGTATGCCAAAAAGGCTTTCTTTACCGTAGCTTGTGGTAGGAAGTGGTTCAGTAGAGAGCGGGGTAGGTTTAATCGCTATTCTCATGGAGGTATATCACTTGATGAAATGGTAGTTCCTGGCGTAGCACTAAAGAAATTAACCCAGCCGATTATAAAGATTGAGATGAAACCTCCTATGGAGATTATAGGGATTCTCGAGGATGAACCAAATAAGATAAATATAGGAATAGAGAATGTAGGCAATCTGGAAGGTGAGTTTAACCTGACTATGCAATTAGATTCTGGCGGAGAGAAAAGTTTCAGACAAAAGCTAAAAGCCAAAGAAAAAACAGTCTGTCCATTTGATTTTATTCCACGTGATTCAACAAAAAATCTTTATTTACATCTTAGTTATAAAAATATAGAGGGAAGAGAAATAAAGGAATCAAAAAGGCTAAGCATTGAGGTCAAACCAAGAGAAGATAAGGTAAAAATAGACACCAGTGCTTTAGATAAATTAGACAAGTTTTAGTTCAGAGGAGCATCCATGGATCTTAATGAGAAAATTTTGCATTATTTGAAAGACCGTGTAGTACTTAAACCTTTAACTCGCTGGAACGAAGCCTATAAGGAATTTCCTCGTTATGTTATGGAATATTTGGTAGCTAAATACGTTGATCCTGAGAATCCAATTATAGGCCAGCAAAAGATAGATCGTATTTTAAATGAGCGCTATGTAGAAAGTGGCGCTAAGGAATTAATAAAGAGCAAGATTAAAGAGAAGGGTGAGTATACTTTGCTCGGACAACTGCAGGCTCGGCTCGATGCTACTAAGGACCACTATTGGGTTGAGGTTCCTGCTTTAGGAGACAATTTTGTACGCATAGGAAGGAAGGTTCTAAATGAATACGGAGATGTTTTGCTTTCTGGTGGAGCCTGGGGGACATTGACAATAGAATATGACCCGCAATATGAACTGAAGGGAAGGCTTTATCCCTTTTACATCCGTGAATTTACTCCTTTTCAAATCACTCGTATCTCATTAAAGGATTACTTGGAGAAAAGAAATATATTTACCACAGAAGAGTGGATTGATTTACTTATTCAGAGCATCGGATTCAATCCTCAAAAATTTACACAAAGAGAGAAAATGTTGATGTTATTGAGATTAGTTCCTTTTGTAGAAGCTAATTACAACCTTATTGAGTTAGGACCAAGAGAGACTGGTAAGACTTATACCTATCGTAACACTTCCAGCCGGTCATTTGTAATTTCGGGGGGAAAGGCTACTCCAGCTGTCCTTTTCTACCATAAAGGAACACGCAAGATAGGTATTTTAGGCCAGAGAGACGTGGTTTTCTTTGATGAGATTGCCAATACTAGCTTTTCTGATCCTGACGCTACCATTAGCATATTAAAGGATTATATGCAAACAGGTAAATTTTCAAGAGGAGATATGGAATTCTCTGCTCAATCTAGCATTGTCTTGGCCGGTAATATTGACACAAATATTGAAAGGAAAAAACCTGCGAACCATTACCTTCATTTGTTTGTAGTTTTACCACAAGAATTAGGAGGAGATGAAGCATTTTTAGATCGACTTCACGGCTTTGTTCCTGGTTGGGAAATGCCCAAGATAAAACCTGAAAATTATGCATATGGGTATGGTTTTATTACTGATTATATTGCTGAGATTTTTACACGGCTTCGTCGTAAAAATTATCAGACTATGGTTAACGCTCATGTTGAATTTAGCAAAATGACAGGAAGAAACCAAGACTCAATAAAGAAGACCTCTGCAGGACTCTTAAAGTTAATTTTCCCCCATAGAACCCCACAAACAATAGAGAAAGATGAACTAAGGATATGCCTTGATTTGGCAGTAGAGTCTCGACAAAGAATTATTGACCAATTAGCTATTTCAGCACCTGGTGAATTTAAAGATATAGATCTTAAGAAATTTTTGAAAATGAAATGAAATTCAGAAATTATGATGATATTAGCCCTAATATAACCATCAACTTGAAAGGATATTTATGGTAAATATACAAAAAACTTGGAAAATATGCCATCCTTGATAAACTCCTCCCACTCAGAAGTATTATGATTAAGTGGAGCAAATCTCTCTCTCGCAATACATTAGAGCATTATCCCCAGGTGGGGATAGCCCGAATACACAATCTGATAGAAGGTATTTATAAAAATTCTTTTGGATTTCCATAGACATATATAATAAAAAATTTAGTTAATGGGAGAAAAAAATGGAATCGCAAATATGGAGAGTTCAGACTGAAAAAATTGGTTCCTTAGAACCATTTAAATCAGAAAGAGATATGGAATCTTTTCTAATGAATAACCCTGCAATTGTTGGGTGTTGGAATCCGGAATCTAATGTTGCATTGCCCACTCTAATTCGTCAGCAAGTAGGTACAAAAACAGGCAGTAGAGGCATAGGACGAATTGATTTAATCGGAATTAGTATTATCGAAAGCGATTATGAATTGCGAATATTTGAACTAAAAGCTGGTGACATATATGTGGCTGCAGTAGAGCAATTGGATAGCTATTTAAAAGGTTGGGAACATAAAGAAAGTGCTAAAGCTGAAATAAGAAACTGGATTTTGAGCCTTAATTTGGAAGGAATTGTTGAAGGGAATGTTGACAAAATCATCAATCGTCCAGTCGGTGTACTTGTTGGTTCAAGGTTTCAACCCGAAGCAATTTCTAAAGCAATGGAGTTAAACATCCAAGGTATCCGCTTAGCTCGATTTAGATCAGAAACGAAATCAGAATATTTTGTAATTGTAGAAGATCAAGTGGGGAAAATAGTAGAAACAGGAAAAAGACAGTGGAGTTGGAATGATCTTGTTAGGGCAGGTTTGATGGATCCCTCAGATGATTTTAGTATTTCCCATAAAGGAATTAAATTATTGGCAAATGCAGATCAAAAATATTTCGATTATATTGCCTCAAAAAGAGTAATTTTTAAAGATGAGGCAGTAAATATAATCAAAAAAAAAGAAAAAGAAATAAAAAAGAATGCCCCTGAAAGTGAAAAAAAATGGATCGATATTGCTATAGAATCAGTAAAAATAGGGGAAAGCCTACCTCTAA
The DNA here is from genome assembly GCA_034659655.1 of Candidatus Aerophobota bacterium. Classification (GTDB taxonomy): domain Bacteria; phylum Aerophobota; class Aerophobia; order Aerophobales; family JAGGXI01; genus JAGGXI01. The sequence goes on from JAYEHT010000115.1 coordinate 13,712, forward strand.
CAAAAGCTACCGGTTTATGCTTCTATGCCTTTGGAGGGCCAACTGCGAGTTTTTGGGTGCCTACTTCTTGGTGGATTCACGAAAAGTCTGGAAAATCATTAGAGCAGTTAAAAAACGAATTGTTTGGATAAAAATATTATAGATAAAGATTGAAATGAGGAAAGAAGAATATGCATCTTTGATGGGCAAAAAACAGCTGCTTAAGAAATAAAATGGACTTCTGAAAAAATGACTGCTGATAAATTCCTCAAAAAATAAGCTATTTCTAACAACATAATAAATATGTTAGGTTGGCCGTCCATTATTCTTTACTTATTTTTTTATAAGATTTTAGAGCTTGACTTAAGAACATTCCATTTGATAAAGATTAGGTCAAATTAATAAAGAATAATAAAGAAGCCATGAGTCTCTTTAACAATGTCAGCGGAAGAAGCGGTGAGGATGTTGCCACAGAAGTAATTTCCTATATGCTTGATCCACAACAGAAGTATATTCCTTTTCAAAAACTCTTTTTTAATAATATTCTAAAAAGGCCATTAAGCTCCTCTCAACTTCAAGTTGAAACCGTAACACAGGCACAATTTAAGTGCGGAAGACCTGATTTAATAATTCTGACAAAAGACACATTGATTGTAGTTGAGACGAAACTTGGAGCCTATTTAAGCGGAGATGACCAACTGATTAAATATTGTAATGTATTTAAAGATAAGACATTGCGTGACTTTTTCCCATTTATAGAATTCGAAAATATTTCTAAGAATATATTAATACTCCTTGCTCCCCGCAGTACTGTTGAGCTTTCCATCGCTACTTGCAACCGACTCAGCGAAAGAAAAAATGGAATAGATTTTATCAAATGGTGTACTAAGAATCAGATTGAGTTTATTCCTCTACCTTGGGAAGATCTTCTAAGTGACCTGGATACACAAAACTACTTGCAAAATGAACTCTTTCTTTATGTAAAAAACTTTATTAACCAAGAATTAAGTGAGGAGGAGATGATGATTTTAAAAGATGAAAATGTACCGATAGCTTTAAATAAATTATTTAACACAATCTATGATGTAAAGAACCATCTTGCATCAAAAGGATTTAAAACAGGCAGATTAGGACAGTCATACAATTATTATGGGTTTTTTATTGAGCGAGAGACACTGTCATGTTGGTTCGGCTATTTTCTGCCGATTTGGGAAAAGTATAGAACTCCCATTTTTCTTCAAATGCGTGAAGACTGGATAAAAGAAGAAAAGAGTGAGCTATTAAAAAAAATGAAGGAAATTGGATTTAAAAAAGAGCCGGACCAGGAATTCGTTCTTCCTTTTTCTATTGATTTTATTGCCAATTGGAAAGAAGATCTTATAAAAATACTATTAAAGTTATAGATAAATTCTCAACTAAAGCATATCGACACCTGCGATGTCATCAGCAATTCTGAAATCGACGATATGAGTGACCATAATCCCATAGTTCTCAAATTGAATATCGGACTGTAAGTCCTAT
>JAYEHT010000116.1:0-15204 GCA_034659655.1 Candidatus Aerophobota bacterium
CGACAATGGCTTCCGTCATATAACCACCCGCAACAAACCTGTCAGGTCCGTTGAGGACTTGGAAGGTGTAAAGATTCGCTGCCTGCCTACGCCTGTTCATATCGCTTTCTTTAAAGCACTGGGTGCTGCTCCCACGCCTATAGACTGGGTCGAGCTCTACGATGCCCTTCGGACGGGAGTTGTCGATGCACAGGAAAATCCACCAGCAATGGTTCACACCGCTCGATTTTACGAAGTTCAAAAATACTATTCTCTGAGTGGTCATGTAAATGAGCCTGGGATGTTTATTCTGAGTAAAAAAATTTATGATAATCTACCTGAAGAGCTTAAGTTGGCTGTAGATATAGCTGCCAGGAAAGCCACCCTGTGGGAAAGAAGAGAATGTTACAAGGATAATCAGAAAATGCTCAAAAGCTTGGAAGAAGCCGGAATGGAGATTAATAAAATTCCCCAGGGAACAATAGATGAATTCCGCCGGATTGCTCATGAAAAAGTTTACCCAGAGGTAATTGATAAGTTCGGACCAATAGGTGAGGAGCTGGTTGATCTTTTTATCTGGGCAAACAGATAAGTTTCTAAAGCCAAAGGCGAGCTTCCCGGTTTCTCACCGGGAAGCTCGCTCTCGTAGTCTCTGAAGGGAGAACAGAAGTGTTTTATCGTTATCTAAGGAGAATAGTTGAAATTGTGGTTATTTTTGCCTCTGCAGCTATGACTTTTATTCTCATCATCCAGGTATTTCTCCGGTATGTTCTTAAAACTAGCATCCCTTTTTCCGCAGAGTTAGCTCGCTATCTAATGGTTTGGGTAGTCTTTCTGGCTGCAGGCCTGGCATTAAAAGAAGATACTCACATCAGCATTAGAGTTTTAGTTGACAAACTTCCAGGACGGGCACGCTCATCCTTTAACTTAGCTGCCCAGATCCTCTTGCTTGTTTTCCTTGTGCTATTAATGATAGAAAGTATTGCTGTTCTTCCATACCAGAGGATGCAGATTATTCTCTCTATGGGGGTATCTGTTGTTTGGTTCTACCTGGCCATTCCTGTGGGATGCTCTATTATGATTCTTTTCCTGTTTCCCAAAATGTATGAGAAGATAAAAAAAATCTTCGGCAAAATCAATTATGTAAAGACCGAGCACACGAGTTCTGATTAAGGGGTAAGATTATGATTCTTTTAGCAATAGTCTTTGGTCTAACTGTGCTTCTGGGTGTTCCTGTTGCGTTTTGCCTTGGACTTACCAGTGTTGTGTTCATTCTGGTTACACACAAAATTTCCTTGATGACTCTTCCCACTTTAATGTTTGGAGGTATAGATTCTTTTTGCCTTATGGCTATACCTCTCTTCATTACAGCAGGTTTTCTGGTTCAGCAGGCAGGGATTCTTCCCAGGTTGGTGGATTTTGCTAATGCTCTTGTGGGACACTTGCGGGGAGGATTGGCACATATCAATATTGTTGCAAGTATGCTTTTTGCCGGAGTATCAGGTGTAGCTTTAGCTGATACAGCAGCTATCGGTTCCATGCTCATACCTCCTATGATTAAAGAAGGATATGGTAAAAAGTTCACTGCTGTGGTGACAGCTTCTTCCTCTATTGTGGGACCGATTATCCCACCCAGTGTAGCTATGATTATTTATGCCTATGTAGCCGGAGGAACAGTCTCAGTTGCCGGTCTCTTTTTAGCTGGAGTAATTCCCGGCATAATTCTCGGCTTAGGTATGATGGCTTTAACATACATTTTTGCTATCTACCGAAATTTTCCCCTCAGCGGAGAAAAGTTCAGTTTCCTTAATGTCTTAAAGAAGGCAAAAAGTGGCATGCTGGGCCTCATGGTTCCTATCATTATCTTAGGAGGTATTCTTTCCGGTATGTTTACTCCCACAGAGGCAGGAGCTGTTGCAGTAGCCTATGCTCTATTTGCCGGTATTTTTATTACCCGACAATTGACCCTTAAAAAAATTATTTCTTGTTTCCTTGAAGCCTCTAAAACCAGCGCCGTAGTTTTTATGATGTTAGCAACTGCTAAAGTAGTTGCCTGGATTCTAACCACCTACCAGGTTCCTGCAAAATTAACTGCCCTACTTATGTCCATAACGGCAAATCCAGAGATCTTTTTAATCATAACTCTCTTTTCTCTATTACTTATTGGATTTGTTCTGGAAGCTGTTGCTACTATGGTTATGTTGGTGCCGTGTTTTGCGCCCGTAGCACTCGCATATGGGATCTCACCGCACCATTTTGGATTACTCTTTGTGATGATCGTCCAGGTTGCTCTCATTACACCTCCGGTTGCCCTTGGTCTGTTCATTGTTTGTAGATTGGCTGAAACTACTATTGAAGAGGTATTTACAGATATCTGGCCCTTTCTTTTTCTAATATTCGGCATAATAATACTGGTAGCTTTACTGCCCGGTCTTGCTATGTGGTTACCTGGACTTTTTGGATATACATAATAATTAAAGAGAAAATAAAAATGCAAAGGAGTGTAAAAAATGATTCAAAAAGAAGAAGAAGCTTATGATATTCCCTATGGCTACAGAGCAAAAGTAGGGTTAATTGTGGTGGGACCAAACTTGAATCCTACCCCGGAGATTAGTCGGATGCTGCCGCCTTATGTTCAGATGAGAGAAACCCGGATTCATATGGAACCCGTGGTTAATGTAGAGGAGTGTTCCAAGCTGAGTGCAAGACTTCCTGAGCCAGCTGGTCTTTTAGCTGAAGGAATGACCTCGCCCATACTGGGCAACAATAGCGCTATTGCCTTTGCCTGCACTGCAGGTAGTCTCATTGGAGGCCCGGGCTGGGATAAAAAAGAGATCGAGGCCATGGAGTCTAACAGCAGAGGAATTTCCTGTACTACTACAGCTACTGCAGCTGAGGAAGCTATGCACTTTTTGGGTTTTAAAAATATTGTTATTGCGGGTCCATACATTGATGAGGTTAACAGAAGATTTAAGGAGTTCTACAAAGCTTCTGGATTCAATGTCCTTAAGGTAGCTGGATTACAAATTGAAAACCTCTATGAGATGGGGGCTACTAAACCTTCTCAGGCTTATCAGATAGCTATGCAGGCAGTGGCGCCGGAAGCCGACGGTATATTTATTGCCTGCACTAATTTTCGTTGTAGCGATGTTATTGAGGAGATTGAGAACGACAGCGGAAAGCCTGTAGTTACTGCTAATCAAGCTACAGCCTGGCATTTGATGAAACTATTAGGTATTAACGAGCAGGTGGATGGTTATGGACAGCTCCTTCGCAAGGTTTCCAGGATCCGGTGAGGGATTTTCTATGAATAAAAAAGTAGCTTTTGTGCACACAGTAGTGTTCCTGGCAGAACAGTTTAAGAAGTTGATAGCTGAGATATTGCCTGATGTTAGGGTGTTCCATATCGTGGACGAGAGCCTGCTCCAGGATATGATGTCGATAGGTCGGTTGACCCCCCCGATCGTGAGACGTTTGTGTTGCCAGATTGTTTTAGCCAGGGAGGGAGGGGCTGACTTGATTATGGTTACCTGTAGCAGTGTTTCTCCAGGGGTGGATGTAGCGAGACAGATAGTAGATGTACCTGTATTGAAAATTGATGACCCTATGGCGGAAAGAGCTGTGGAGATAGGAAATACTATCGGGGTTTTAGCTACTGCCAGCACTACTTTAACTAATAGTTCAGAGCTCGTGAAGAGCAAGGCAGAGCTTAAAGGTCGCTCGGTTAAAGTAAGCCCATTACTTTGCAAAGAAGCCTTTCAGGCATTACTTAAAGGGAACAAGGAGCAGCATGATCGTTTAGTAACCGAGGCAGCACTGGAATTAGCTAAAAATACAGATGTGGTAGTTCTCGCTCAGGCCTCTATGAGTCATCTATCTTACAAAATTGAGAAAGGAACAAAAACTCCCATCCTCACCAGTCCCGAGTTAGCAGTAGCTGCTATCAGACGAATGCTAGGGAGAGGGCATAAAAAGAGTGAGGCAGAAGAAATAGGATAGAGGCTTTTTTACTCATTTCTCAAAGAAAAATAAAATTGTTATTTTCAACTTAGAAGGTTGTGACTCTTTAGATATCTTCTTGTTTCTTCAATAAATTGTTTGGCTTCCTGGATTGCTTCCTTTGCAACTCCCTCATCAATCACGGAGAAAATCTCGTAATCACCATTTTCTCTCTCGTCTTTCAGATTTATTAAGTATCTTCCAAATTTTTTATCAAATTTGCCTGTTTTGATAAAATGAAGTCCAAACAATGTTACCAGCCCATGATGAGTATTTGCAGACAGTCCCTCAGTTAAGAGTAATGCTTGAACGGCGTGAAAGAGAGCATAGTAGGCCCGAGAAACTGAGTCTTCATACGCTTTACTCTTTAGTAAAGTCTTAGCCACCGTCAGTTTTTCTCTGGACTTATCTAAATAACCCTCTATTAGACTTAAGGTTTTCTTATCCAATCTTAATTCCTTCTTTTAAGATATTCTCCATAAATGGAGTGCGAAGTTTGGATAACTTTCTAAATTCTTCACTGCTTAAGATCTTTAAACTCAGGAGTTTGCCTGTCTCAAGTAGAATATCTAATACAACTTCATAAATCTTCTCTCTAAATTCTCTACCTGCTCGGTTGACAACTATCAGTAAATCATAATCTGAGTCTGGTCTTTCTTCTTCTCTTACTCTTGACCCAAAAAGATAAATTTCCTCTATGTTTTCTTTTAAATTGTTACTATCTCTCATAAATTTTGCAATAACTCTATCTTTGTTCATCTCATACAACTACCTTTCAAAAGATTAATTAATTGAATTATATTCCAATTTTTCTTATGTGTCAAACGACCTTAAAGAGGCCTCTGAAAAACCTCCAGAGTCCTCTGTTAATATGTATAATTTGGACTTTTATCTGGGAAATCAGAAATTTCTGACCTTTTCACAAATCTCGCAGGGAGGGAAGATAAAAAAAGTATTATTTATGAGTATAATCTTCCCAATCAACGGGGAGTCTCAAGATATTCCCTTCTCTTTTAAAAAGAAGATAGCCGTTTTTCTTGCCGAACTCGAATAGACCTTTAGTAATGGCTACATCATGTTTACAGTATTTAATTACTTTATCAATTCTTCCCTGTCTAAACCAGCTTACCGCTTGGATTCCATTGGCAATTTTTCCCTTCCCTAAAGTTGTTTGTGCAAGATGATCTAAAGATAGTCTATAGTTTAGTTTTTTTTCCACCTCGTTTAATATATCCAGAGAAGGGATCTTTTGAAGGTCAAAGTCAGTATAGTAAGAGAGAACTTTCCAATCGAATCTTTTGTTATTAAAGCCTACAACTAAATCTGCTTCTTTTAAATCGCAAAGAAGTCTTTTCACATCTTTTTCCAGGTAAACTTTATAATTTCCCTTTCCTTCATCAAAAATGACAGCGCAAGAGAGTCTTAAAAGGTGAGAGTTATCCCATCCTCCTACTTCCTGAGCCAATTTTTGTGTTTCCAGATCAAATATATAAATCTTCTTTTCAGGGGAAAGAAAATGAACTTTATTTTTAACTTTATCCTTTATTCCGTCCCTTTTGCTCGTCAGCTGGCTTGTTTTTATTTTTCTTAAAATATATTCCAGCAGTCTTATAGCGGACTCTTTAGAAAGAGGTTTATTCCCATTGCCACAGCGGGGTGATTGAATACAATAAGGGCAGCCTTCATCCGACTCACACTCACAATCTTTAATTAATTTAAAGACCTTTTCAAGGAGTTTATCTACTACTTCATATCCTTTTCTTGAAAGACCTACCCCTCCTGGATAACCGTCATAGATGAATATAGCAGGCACACCCCACTGAGGAAAGAGAGGATAAGAGACTCCTCCTATATCTTTTCTTGCACAAAGGCAAAAAAGAGGGAACATCGCACAAATAGCGTGCTCTATAGCATGGAGTCCCCCTGCGAGGTCTTTTATCCTGGGGAGGGAGGAAACTTTCAACCCCAGAGAAATAGTTTTGAAAACCTGAGGGGGGAGGTCTAAGGAATACTCCCCAAGAACACCTCTCCCTAAAATATCTCTTTTAGAGTAACCCTCTACCTGTTCTTTTACTTTTGCTTTTCCCAGAATAGCCTGAAAACCATCGCTCTCTTTTTGTTCAAGAGGGATGAACTCTTCCAGTTCCGTTGTAGACATAGTCTGGGTATAATAATTTACATTCACTCTTTCTACATCAATTTCCCGTTCCTTAATATTTAAAGAGGTAACTCGGTACTGTTTTCCCTGATGAAGAAAGATAGCCCCCGGATGGCACTCAAAGAATGCACGGGAGTATTCTATTGTTTCCAGAACTCTTCTCTTATTTATAATAATGAAAGTCTCTCCAATTGAGCGAATATTAACCTTCCTCTGGGGCCGATGGAGATTGGATATCCATCTATCTCCTTGGCGGGTGAGGAAAATTTTGCCCGCTGAAGATAAAGAGTGGATTACCTTCTTTGAATCCTTCTCATATACAGGCTCTTTTTTCCTTAAAGGATTTTCGGAAGCGGCACAAATTAAATGCTTCCCCCATATCCTCTCGTTAAAGACATCAATAATAGCTTCTTCCCATTCCCCTTTAAATAACTGTTCAGGATGGAGAAGAAAATAGTGGTCGAGAGAATTAGATAGAGGAATAAAAAATACTAATCCTTTATTTTTTCGTCCAACTCTTCCTGCTCTTTGCCAGAAGCTAATTATAGAACCGGGGTAGCCAACTAAAATGCAGACATCCAGGCCTCCTATATCGATTCCCAGCTCCAGAGCGCTGGTGGCAATCACTCCTAAAAGTTCTTCCCGAAAAAGTTTCCGTTCTGTCTCTCTTCTATCCTCAGGAAGATATCCTGCCCGATAAGGAACAATAAGAGAAGAGAGAGAGGGATTCTCTTTAAGAATCCAGGTGTAAATAAGTTCAGTAATTTTTCTTGCTTTGGTAAAGACAATTGTTTTAAGCCCGGCTTTAACGCATTCTACTAACAGCTCTTTTGCTTCTCTATAGGGAGATCTAAGTGGAGAGTAGAAGAGAAATTCCTTGGATGAAGAAGGGCTGTAGCTTTGAGATATTGTTTGGAAAGTTTTGCCCACAAGTTTTCTTATAAAAGAAGAGGGATTTGCCATTGTAGCTGAGGAAGCGATAAACTGAGGGCTGCTTCCGTAAAAATGAGAAATTCTTCTCAAACGTCTGATTACATTACCCACCTGAGAGCCAAAGACTCCACTATAACTATGAGTTTCATCCAAGATTACATACTGAAGATGAGAAAAAAATTTTTTCCATAGATGATGATAGGGAAGTAGACTTAAGTGGAGCATATCAGGGTTGGTTAAGAGTATTTGGGGAAGATTTTTTCTTATTTTCTGGCGCTGGTAGGGCGTAGTTCCTCCATCATAAACAGCGACTCCGAAATTGTGGCCTCCCAGAGCTAAATTAAGCTCGTTAATTGTCTCCGATTGATCTCTGGCTAAAGCCTTTAAGGGAAAGATATAGAGAGCGCACCTTCGGCTATCTTTTAATAGAGATTCTGCTACGGAGATATTATAAATTAAGGTTTTCCCGGAAGCGGTAGGGGTGCAGACCATTACATTTTTTCCCTCTCTTATGCTTTTTAAAGCTTGCACTTGATGAAGGTAAAGATGATTAATGCCAACTTTTGGTAAGGCTTCTTTGAGAAGAGGAGATAAAAGCAGGGAGGATGTTTTCTCTTTTTTGGGAGAAAGAGTATAACTATAAACAATCTTCTCTTTAAATTCTTCCTTTTCTTTTAAATAAGATGAAAACTCTTCTATTTTTCTCAATCTTCAACTTTTTAGCTATTTTTCTTAAGCTCCTCTCCTGTAATCATCCGGAAAGCTTCAAGATATCTTACACTCGTTTTTTTAATTATAGAAGAGGGTAGGGCAGGGGCAGGAGGAGTTTTATTCCAGTTTATACTCTCCAAATAATTTCTTAGGAATTGTTTGTCAAAACTTATCTGGGGATACCCAGGCTTATAATTTTTCTCAAGCCAAAATCTTGAGGAATCAGGAGTTAAAAGCTCATCAATTAAAATAACCTCTTTTTTAAATATTCCAAATTCTAATTTTGTATCAGAGAGGATAATTCCTTTTGATTTCAACAGTTTCTGTGCCCTTTTGTAAATGCTTAGAGTTTTAACTCTCAATTTTTTAGCCAATTTATCTCCGATGAGTTCTCCCATCTTTTTCATGCTGATATTTACATCGTGCCCTTCAGATGCTTTTGTAGCGGGAGTAAAGATGGGCTCAGGTAAACAATCAGCTTCTTTTAAGCCCCTGGGGAGTTTAATATCAACTACAGAGCTCCTCTCTTTATACTCACTATAAGCAGAACCTGTCAGGTATCCTCGAGCTACACATTCTATCCTTATAGGCTCTGTTTTTTTAACTAACATTGCTCTTCCCTCTAAAATTTTTTTGAAAGAGATTAGCTCGCGAGGAAACCTGTTCTCATCAATGGTAATTAAATGGTTAGGAACGATGTCTTTTGTAAGATTAAACCAGAACTCTGATAAGCCGGTGAGAACCTTTCCTTTGTAAGGAATTCCGTCGGGAAGGACACAATCAAAGGCGGATACTCTATCTGTAGTTACTAAAAGAAGTTTATCCTCCACCTCGTAAATGTCCCTTACTTTTCCTCTTTTTAAAAGTCTTAATCCGGGAAAATCTGTCTTTAAAATCAGGGAGCTCATTTTTTGTCCTGCTCCAATTCTATATTCCAATAGGCAAGGTCAAGAAAGTTTTTCCAGCTTTCCTCTTTTACATCAGCGAGACTATCTTTAACAAATGATTGCCAGCTCGGCTTTCTCGGCTTTCTAATAAGGCTCATTCCGGCTCCCCTTAAAGTCTTACTACCCTTCCGTAAATTACAGGAGATACAAGAACATACCACATTACTCCAGCTATGTTTTCCTCCTCGGGAGAGAGGAACTACATGGTCTATATTTAGCTCTTCAGTTTTAAATTTTTTTCCGCAATACTGGCATATATTCTTATCTCTTTTGTATATATTTCTTCTGGTAAACTTTACCTCTCGGGGCGGCATTCTATCGTAGATAATCAAAAGGATAATCCGGGGGATTTTAAGATTATAAGTAACCGTTCTTACTACATCATCATCTTGAGCAGAATTTTGGGAAAAATCTCTCCAGTCCTCGAAACCAAAGGTATAAAAAGAGCCCCCTTCTTTTAACACTACTTCGGCATGTTGTAGATAAACCAAGCAAAAGGCTCTCTTAGCCGAACATATATCAACTACTTGCCATAACTTATTTAATACTAACACTCCTCTATTGAGTGCTTCTACCGGCATCCTTATCATTCTCCTTCTTTAATTCACTTTTATAATATAATACAAACCAGAGAGATGTCAAGCAAATGAGTAGATGCGTGAATGGGTGGATGCGTAGATGGGTAAATGAGTTGAAGCGAATATTATTTAGATTACCGAATCTGGGCTCAAGATTTTTTCTATCAGAGAAAGAACCTCTCTTTCATCATTAGCGAAAGTAGCTCCCCCTTTTTTTAAATCTTCAAATATCTGCGTGGCTTTCCCTTTTGTATAATCTCTTTCCTGAATAGGAGTTTTATTAACTACTATTACCCTCTTTCCTTCCTTCAGAGCTTTTTTTGCTACTTTCAGATTTAATAGATTTCCCTCCCCAAAAGGAACACCAGCCAAAATAATTGCTTCTGAGTCTCTTATCATTCTCAGGTTCTTCTGGTAAGATTCATCAGTTATGGGAGAAAAAGGAGCCTCTCCTGCAAGAGGAATATTAAGCAGAGTCGCCGTCTCAAAATCAGCATCAAACACATTAATTACCCCCACACTTACTTCATATCCACTGTTCCACAGCTCTCTCATTAAACTGCTACCTGAGCCACCTCCACAAACAAGATGAATTCTTTCTCTTCTTTTAGTTTCCTCTCTTCCATTAAAGCAGAGAGGAAAGGTGTAAATTGAGCCGGTAAGGGGATGCTTTTTAACCAGAGCCCTTACATGATAAACACTTTTGATGTTCTCAGAAGTAAGAATGTCCTCTACTTCTCCCTGGGCATGAATTTTACCCTCTTTAAGGAGAATGAGTTTTTGACAGTATCGGGCAATTAAATTAAGATTATGAGTTACTAAAATTACGATGAGCAAGTGTTCTCTATTTAAACGAGCGATAAGAGAAAGTATCTCTAGCTCATGATTTATATCCAGATGAGAGGTCGGTTCATCTAAAAAGAGTAGTTCTGTGTTTTGAGCTAAAGCTTGAGCTATCACTACCCTCTGCAATTCTCCTCCACTTATCTCGGTAACTTTTTTATCTCTTAAATGCCAGGTTCTGGTAAGGAGCATACTCTCCTTGACTTTCTTTAAATCCTCTTTTCTTTCTCTTTCAAATCTATGCAAATAGGGAGTTCTTCCCATGGCAACTACCTCCATTGCAGTGAAAGGGAAATTTATGAAGGTGTTCTGAGGGACCATGGCTATTTTTCTGGCAATCCTCTTTTTATCCATTTTACTCATATCTTTTCCTTCCAGATATACCCTTCCTTTAGTAAGAGGTAAGATTCCACTGATTGTTCGCAAAAGAGTAGTTTTCCCTGAGCCATTAGGACCGGCTATTCCCAGAAATTCTCCTTTAGCTGCCTGAAAACTTATATCTCTAAGAATCAGGCTATTCTCCAGATAACAATTTATCATCTCAACTTTTAGCATATCTTATCTACCTCCTCTTTAAAAGATAAATAAAAAAAGGAGCGCCAAAGCAAGCTGTAATTATTCCTACCGGCAACTCCACTGGAGCGATAACTGTCCTGGCTAAGCTGTCACACCAGATAAGAAAGATACCTCCAATTAAAGCCGCAACGGGTATCACAATTCGATGGTCAGGACCTACTATAATTCGGGTTATGTGAGGTATAATCAATCCCACAAACCCAATTACTCCACTTACGGCTACTGCAGATGCAGTAATCAGGGAAGAGAGAATAAGCAGAATCTTTTTAACTTTTTCTATCTCTACACCTAAATGAGTAGCTGACTCCTCACCCAGCTGCATTACATTTAGCTCTCGAGAGAAGTAGTAGATAGCAGGGATTCCAAATCCAATAAAAGGAGTAGCTCTTAGCACATTGCTCCAGTTTCCACCTCCAAATCCTCCCATCATCCAGAAAACAAGATGATGGACACTTTGCGCAGAGATATACATTACTAGAGAGGTAATAGCAGAAAAGAAGAGACCCACCGCTATTCCCGCTAAAAGTAGAGTTTCCACAGGAACTCTCCCATTCCTCCGGGAGATTTTATAGACTAAAAAAATAGTTACCAGGCCCGTAAAGAAGGCTGAAAGAGGAACGGAAAATATTCCCGGCAAAAGAAGCATTGCTAAAGCAGCTCCAAAGGATGAGCCTGAAGATATTCCCACTACGTAGGGACTGGCCAGAGGATTTTTAAATAACCCCTGCATACTTACCCCAGCTGTAGCTAATCCTGAACCTACCAGCATAGCTAAAAGAATGCGGGGAAGTCTCAAATTTAAGATGATTAGCTGATATTTCTGGGCAGGCTCATTCTTAATCCAGTTGTTTAAAAAAGGGAGTCTACCAATTATTATCTTACATATATCTTTAACTGAAATAGACACCGAGCCTATAGATAAACTCACCCAGAAAGTAGCTATTCCGAGCAAAAATAAAAAACCTATAACTTTTCTTCTCTGTTTAAGCACTACTTTTACAATCCTCTTTTCAGAATCTGGTAGAGAAGATTCTTGTTTAAATTATTTTCTACGAGATCAGCTAACTTTTCATACTCTTCTTCTCGATTAATACATTTATCGCTATTTTTTAAAGGAGGCAGCCCTTTTCTTTTGCGAACATAATTAATAAATTCTCTTCTCAACCCATCATTATCGAAAATCCCGTGAATATAAGTGCCAAAAATACTGTTTTCTTTATTTATTGCTCCATCCAGAACTTCTACTCTCTGGTGAGAGCGCTGAATTATCCTGAAAAGAGGGTTAACATTTCTCCCCAGTTTTGTCCTTCCTGTGTGAATCTCATAACCGCTTAAAATTTGAGAAGAGCTAAAAATCCTTAAGGGAGTTGCCTTTACCTGATGAGTTATCCTCTTTCTCTCTGTTCTCGTATAAACATCAAGCAGATTCAATCCTTTTATCCGCCTTCTATGGCTTTCCAGATGATGAGGGTCCTCAATCCCTGCACCCAACATCTGGAATCCTCCACAGATTCCCACGACAATTTTTCCCCGGGTAGCTAAATTAATAATCCCTCTATCATATCCTCTCTCTCTTAAGTAGAAGAGGTCATCAAGGGTATTCTTGCTCCCGGGAATAATTACCACATCAGGGTCGGATAGAGATTCTCCTTTTCCTGTAAACCTGAAAGAGACTCCTCTCTCTTCTTTTAGATAATCAAAATCGGTAAAATTAGACAGGTGTGGAAGATATACAACCTCAATTTTAATCTCTCCCTTTTTAGAGAAATTTCTATATTTTAGAGATAAAGAGTCCTCCTCCCGAATTCTTATATCTTTAAAATAGGGGATAACTCCAAGCACTGGAGAATGAATTTTTTTTTCCAAAAATTTTAAGCCCGGCTCAAGCAATTTTTTATCCCCTCTAAATTTGTTGATGATGACTCCCTTTATCTTTCTCTTATCTTTAAAGGGCAAAAGGTCAATTGTTCCCCATATCCAGGCAAAAACCCCTCCTTTATCTATATCTCCTACCAGTATTACAGGGCTTTTAGCCATCCGGGCAACTCTCATATTTACAATATCTCTTTTCATTAAGTTTATCTCTGCAGGGCTCCCTGCTCCCTCAATAACTATAATCTCAAACTTTTTTGCTAACCTCTGATAGGATTCTCTTACTACTTTTGAAAGGTTTGATTTAAATAGATGGCACTTCATAGCTTCAAAATTACCTATCGGTTTTCCAAGAACAATAACCTGAGCTTTGGTATCGGCGGTAGGTTTAATTAATATAGGATTCATTTCCACCTCAGGCTCCAGTTTTGCAGCTTCTGCCTGAACTACCTGAGCTCTTCCCATCTCTTCTCCCTTGATGGTGACATAGGAATTTAGAGCCATATTTTGAGCTTTAAAAGGAGCCACCCCATACCCGTCTCTCTTAAAAATTCTGCATAAGGCAGCTACCAGTACACTTTTACCTACTCCAGAACCTGTTCCCTGAATCATTATAGATTTTGTGGACATTTTTAGTCCTTATTGATGAAGATACTCCTCTATTTTCTCCAATCCTTCTACTATTCTTGGCCCGGGAAGCTCAATTATATCTGCATCAATAAGAGCATATACCCGGTTATCTTTAACAGCACTTATTTTTTGCAGTTCATTATCCTTCAATATATTTTTCTTGATAGCTATCGATTTTCCACCGTTTCCGGAACAGATAATTACCTCAGGGTCACGAGCAATCACTGTCTCCTTACTTATCATCTTCCAACCCTCCATATCATCCACAATATTTTTTCCTCCCGCTATCCTTATTAGCTCATCAGGATATGTTCCTCTACCTGCTGTCCAGAGCTCGGGATACCAGCATAGATAAAGCACCCTTATTTTTTCCCGGGGAGAAATTCCTGCATTTCTACTCTTTACCGCCTCAATTCTTTTCCTCATAGCTGAGGTTATTTTCTTCGCTTTCTCCTCCCGGTCGGTTATCTTTCCTACCAGCTGAATATCTTTTAAGATATCTTCAAGATTTTTAGGGTCTAAGCCTACTACCGGTAGCCCAAGTTTTTTTAAAGTGGCGATACTCTCTTCTTTATTTCCATACGCTGCTAATACTAAATCCGGCTTCTGAGCTATAATCTTTTCAACATTAGGTGTGAAGTAACCTCCTATTTTATTTATCTTTTCTGTCCGAGGGGGATAATCACACTGATCGGTAACTCCCACTATTTTATCTCCCAGGGCAAGAGCAAAAAGAATCTCTGTGTTACTGGGTGAGAGGGAAACAATTCTTTGAGGATTCTTCTTAATGGTTACCTCTCTGCCCACATCATCAGTTATGGTTATTGTCTCCATAATTAATGAACTCTTTTCCAGAGGAAAAATTGGCCTATAGCCAATTAAGATAAAAAGAGCCACCAGTAAGCTAATTAGTCGATAATTGATTTTCATAAATCTACCTCCATTCTGTTATTTAAAATAAAACCCCCGCTCTTCTTCTTTTGAAGAACGGGGGTTTCCTTTTGGACCAAAATAAAAACCCTCAGCTTCTCATCTCGCGAAGAAGAGAGGTATGCATATACAAGCAGGTTTTCTGACTCCCGGCTTTCCCCCGGAGGGGTTTTCCTATTTTCCACCCTTCCCGCAAGCAAATTTTTTGATTGCTGTGCAGTGGTTTATGTGGATTTCGTGCCGGTTACAGCGGCGCGACCGTGAGGGCTCCTCACCCTCTTTCCTTTAGCTCTCACAAGCACTCGTATATATCAAACCTTTAACTTTAAAAGAGTAAAACCATCTATAAATAATATATACTCTCCAAATTTTTTGTCAAATAAAAGTCCAAATTACACAGATTAGATTATCAGAGGACTCTGGAGGTTTTTCAGAGGCTTCAACTTAAACACGCGAATCCTTGACAAGCCCTTTTATATCCGCTATATTTAACTTGTTAACACTAAGTATCAAAAGGAGTTAGATTATGGGAAGAACAACCAAAACCATAAGTTTATCTGTGCCCCCGGAGATGGCAGAGGAGATAAAAGAGCTAATGAAAAAGGAAGGACAAGAAGCGAGCTGATAAGAGAAGCACTAAGGCGGTATGTTGAAGAGCGGGAATGGAAAGAGATTTACCGGTATGGAGAGATGAAAGCAAAAGAGAAAGGGATTAAGGAAGAAGATGTAGATCGAATTGTCCATGAATATAGAGAAGAGAAAAGAAAGACCCAAAGTGGTGCTGGACACTAATGTTATTATCTCTGGTTTAAATTTTAGAGGCGGACCCAGGGAGATTTTAGATTTAATAAGGGGAGAGCAAATAGAGCTTTACATCTCCCCTTTTATTTAGAATTCGTTCATGCATTAACAAAAACAAAGCATTACATTTACAGAGAAGGGGAAAAGAGATTTTACCATTAGAGAAGTTATCAATACAGCTCAATACATTATTTAGTAAAGGAAAAATAAAATATTCAGATAAATCCCTTGAAAAGAGATTAAAACC
>JAYEHT010000117.1:0-2962 GCA_034659655.1 Candidatus Aerophobota bacterium
TACCTCAGTAGGCTCTGGCTCTCCATAAGTTTCGATATGGGCCTTCTTGAGAAGTCTCATAGTCTTCACATTCATCTTGCCAGCTTCAACAGCCAGCCGGACGAAGTCCTCTGCGTCAAAGTTGACGTTGGTGAATGTAGAGTAAAAGGCCCGCTCCAAGAATGCATCTATCTCGAGATCAGTATATCCGAGCTCCCTGGCATGGTATAGATAGGCAGCCATTCCTTTGGTGGCAAGCAGGAGGTTATCCTGTAGACGGGCGACCGTGGCCTCCTTACCGCATACCCCTTTTACAGTGCAACCTGTTCCCCTTGCAGTCTGAGAACATTGGTAGCAAAACATATCTAACCTTTCTTTCTTATCCATGTTAACCTCCTCATTTTTTCATTATACTTATTTTTGAGGAAATCTCAAATCAAAGTATGACAAATTATTTTTTTTCTGAGTCCCATAAGGTCTGAAACATTTCAATTATAGGTGAATTATGTGTTCCCTTGCTATTGTTTGTCCGATATTCTATAATATGAATGAATGCTAACTTCTTATTTTTCACCAGAGGTATGGTATGCGATCTATTATTCATATAGATATGGATGCATTTTTTGCATCGGTGGAGAAGTTAGATAATGCACAGCTACAAGGCAAATCTGTTATCGTAGGAGGACTGGGAAAGAGAGGAGTCGTAGCTACCGCTTCTTATGAGGCTAGAAAATACGGGGTAAAGAGTGCTATGCCCATCTCTAAAGCGAGAAAGCTTTGTCCTGATGGGATATTCCTTTCTCCCAGATTTGAGCGTTACCAGGAAATTTCTAAAAAAATTCGAAAAATCTTTTTATCCTATACCCCTAAGGTAGAACCTATCTCTTTAGATGAAGCTTTTCTGGATGTAACAGAAACTGTTGATAGCTTTGATTCAGCCATTGCCAGAGCAGGGGAAATAAAAAAGGAAATCCAGAAAAAAACCGGCCTTACCTGTTCAGCAGGAATTGCCCCTAACAAATTTCTGGCAAAGTTAGCCTCAGATATGCAAAAACCGAACGGATTTACGGTACTCAGAAAAAAAGAGGTAGACAAAATCTTGAAAGACCTCCCTGTCTCTAAGGTAGGGGGAGTTGGTAAAGCTACCGAACAAAAGTTACATAGTATGGGGATTAAGACCATAGGTGATCTTGAACAAATTCCCAGGAAGAGATTAAAAAATGTGTTTGGAAAACAGGGAGAAAGACTTTATAAATTAGCAAGAGGGATTGATAAAAGTCCTGTAGAACCACATCGCCAGGTTAAATCAATCTCCCAGGAGATAACCTTTGGAGAGGATATAAGAAGTTTAGAGAAGGTTGAGCCATTTATTCTCAAATTAAGCGAAGAGGTGAGCAATGTGTTGAGGGAGAAAAAATTACGAGGCAAGACGGTAAAGATAAAGGTGAGATTTTCCGACTTTACCACTATCACACGACAAACTTCTCTGGATATCCCTACCAGCTTAACTAAGATTATAGAAAACCTTGCAATAAAGCTCTTTAAAGAAAGGATACCCAGAAATCAAGCAATAAGATTGGTTGGTGTAGGGGTATCTAATGTAAAAGATATAAAAGAGAAGCAACTTTATCTGTTTTCGGAAACAAAAATGTAAGGCTCGAGTTTGACAGTTAGCCCTCAAATATGACCCCAAAGATAAATGGAATGGTACCGAGCTTACCCCCTCATGGTTGTGAATACATTGTAAAGTGCTGTTCTGGTAAAAAATCAAATTCCTTTTCCAGTAAATATCCAGCCTCTTCCATTTCCCCTACAATAGTCTCTTTAGACACATAGTGTCCAAAAATCCCCCGAAAACTGAAAGACCTCCCCCGGTTGTATTCTAAAATGATAACCCTTCCATCCGGTTTTAGAAAACGCTTTAAGCCTTCAAAGTAGTTTACTCGATTCGATATATGATGGGTAACGTTACGCATAAATATAAAGTCTACACTCTTTTCGGGTAAATCTACTCTCTCTTCTGCGGTAAGGGTTGCTATGATGCTGGTCAGTTTCTTTTCTTTAGCACTCTTCTTGATAAACTCTAAAAACTCTGGATTTTTGTCGAGGGCATAGACTTTCCCCTTTTCTCCTACTACCTCAGCAAATCGCAGAGAAAAATAGCCCCCTCCAGCTCCGATGTCGGCAATACTCTGCCCGGGCCTTAAGGCGATAGCTTCTAAAATTTGATCAGGCTTGTTTTTTGGGTTAGAGGCCTTTCTATTAAACATCTTTGCCTGAAAGTTCTTCATTTTTCCACCTCAGTTTCCATTTTACTCTTGATTACAATCTAAAAGAAGAGTTTTAAATCTTTCCAGAGATATCCTGTAAGGCTCTATCTGCAGCCTCATCCAGTCAGAAAAATTGAGAATCTTCTCAGAGGAATTTTTAGAATACTCATCAAAGATACCTACAGTATCTAAAAAAGCTGCCTTATTATAGTAAGGGAAAGTCTCATTCGCCTTCGCAGCATCCCACAGGCTACAAATGTATAGCCTTTAAATGATGTATGGTTTTCCCTCCTCTCTTGCTTTCCACCTCCGGTTGGGCAGTGGCGTGAGTATGAGAAAAAATGTACCAGCAGTGATAAGGAGGCTCACAAAGAACAGAGGTCGTATCCCCTCAACCTTCACACCACCGAAAATTGTAACCAGTGATGCACCCACCATGGGGCCCACCATTCCCAGAAGACCTTGAGCAAGAGTCTCACAGAAGCTCATACCGGTCGCACGGTCCTCATTGGTCAGGGAATTACCGCACACAGTAGCGCAGCTGTGTGCACTTGAGATAACCGCAATCGCTTTATCTGCTCTTATCAGCTCCATTTATTTCAGAGAACCGGCTTTTTGCCAGTATCCACTTTTTCGATCTCTCATTTTTCTTCCTCAAAATCTTTTCCATAACCTTTCTTGAGCCAGACAAAGATACCTCCTTTGTGTTATAT
>JAYEHT010000118.1:0-2932 GCA_034659655.1 Candidatus Aerophobota bacterium
ACCTGCGTCCGTATCTTTTAACGGTTATGAGAGTGCTGCCTGCGACTAAATGAACAGCCTCGACCTCCAAGATGATGATTATTTCGGGGCTCAATACATTCACTTACGTTGCAGCCCGATACCTCCCGCCTCCCAGCTTCAGGCAGCCTGTTACCAGACTAACCCGTGGGATTTAGTACTGAGCTGGTGGCTAACCTTTACTCAGGCCAGACTTTCACTGGCTAAAACTGATAAGCTTTACTCGGCACACTCATATTTACATCCCTCCTTTTTTGCACTTTTTCCTTTGAATTTAGGTTAGTCCTTTTTATGAAATTTGTCAACATTACGCTAAATTTGCCTACAATAATACTGAACACTTTTCAAAAAAAAGAATATAACAGAGATTGAACGGAGTTGCTTGATTTAGCTGGGGTACTTTTGCTCTAATTAGAGTGCTGGCTACAATGGGAAAAGTGAGAAAGTTCTTTGTAGTTGGGGAAGGGAGCTATTAAACTAAGGAGATGGACAGGAAAATGATAAAACCCAGCGAGAGAAGTAATGTCTCTCTTCTGATTTTTATTGAATTTTACCTTCTGTTAACAATGCTTCTTTCGTATACATTTGTTTATTTGTAGAATTAAATTCGTGTTTAATTTGTCCTATTAAATTATCTGTACTGAATATTTTCCAATAAGTAGGGACGAATGCTCTTTCGCCATTTCTTTCCGCCCTTTCTATTTTAAAGCTAATTATTATGTGTCTTGCATCATAAATTACTTTAAAATCTGTTGGTTTTTCTGCTGGTGAAAAATAAAAAGATCTTTGCGTAGTTTGATAATTTCTTTCATTGTAAGTTTTGCATTCTATGTAATTTGGTCTCCTATTTGTATCTTCAACAAAAATATCTGGATAACCTACTGCCTTCTTCCCGCCTTCTTTTGTTACTGGTCTATCTGCTTTAAGCCTAATTTTATTTAATGCTTCAATCATAAATGGCTCTATATGATTTCCGACCTCGTTTTCCCTTCTTGTAAATATTCCTCTCTGGTTTGCATTCTTCGCAGCAATTTTTGTCGCTCTAGCTAAATCCTTCAATAACCGTTGGTCTTTCGGGTCATTCTTATTAAATGGAATCACTGTACATCCAGATATTGCTTTCATAGCAATCCTAAATGGTATATTCTTTAATGGCTTAAGAAACTGGGAGATTGTTTCCTCTAATTCTTTTATATATTTTTCTTGTTCATCCATCATATTCATTTAGGTTTTTGAAATATTAAAATATTTTCTTTTCGCATCACATTATAAAGACCGAAGATAATTTTATCTATGTTCTTTATGAGATTGAAGCCTATCTTTTTGCAGTAATCGATAGTAAATTCCACTGTTTTAACTTCTTCACCCATATAAGTAGCATTACCAATTACAATTACCGCAAATTTATCTGTTTTAAGTACCCGATACATTTCCTCATAGCTCTTCATTATGTCTTGATTATATAGTTCAATTCTTTGTGAGCCTTTTCCTCTTACACCTATAAATTCCTCTCTAATTTCAGGAAGTTTATACCCTAACATTTTCAACGCATGAGCGTCGTTTGAAACATAATCTAGGGCTATTGAATAAGGAGGAGAAGTAATTATACCTTCTACACTTTCATTATCTAAAGGCAACCTCCTTGAATCTGCCATTTTTATGTCTACCCTGCCTAATGATAGACCAAGCTCTTTAGTTATTTGGCAATAATCACTTACAGAAGGTATCATCACATCCAAGTTCTTAGGAAACGCCTTAAGAAAATCTCGGCCTCTTCTAGCTTGATCACTTATAGCTACCAACTTTGCCATTTTATAAAAGTTTTTAACCTTCTCATCCGGAATTAATGCAATGGCTTCATCAAGAGTTCTATTTTCGGGGTTAAATAAAGACGGTTCCATTCTCCTGATTATTTCGTCTTTCCACTTTATAATATCGCATAAAACATCTACTGATTGAGTCTTGACTTTGCTTTGAAGAACGCACAAGGGAGATGTATCGATCCCAATACAATTTATCCCTAATAGTTGAGCTTCAACTGCTGTCGTACCACTTCCTATAAATGGGTCAAGAATAGTATTGCCTTGATCAAGGTCTATAATGTTTAAGAGGGCCCTAATCATCTGTGGGTGAAATTTACCTTTATATGGGTAAATCCAATGAGTTAGATATTGATTTACCGACCTGGTACGATTCTTTTGCATAATGTGAAAATAATCTGTATATTTCCCCTTTACGATCTTGAAATAGGCTAGCTTTCTTTTGAGCCTCTCGGCATCTTGAGTTTCTACAAGTTTAAATTCTCTTAATCCGTTGGTTACCTCAAAATCTGTGCCTAAGGCTTGCAGTTCAAGTTGAGCTAATGCTAATTCATAAATAAATTGAACATTATCCAGAAGTACTATTTGTTCATCCTTAGGTAGTCCTCGTTTTCTTTTGTATGCCCAAAACATTTCTAAATCTTCCGCTTTCTCAAACATCCTCTTACCTTTATAATTTTATTTGCCTTGTTTCATTTAAATTTTTCCTTATAGTTTAAATAGGCAAAAATCTTTAAAAACGCGTAATCAATAACACGGCCTCTGATTACAGTTTTTTTAATTAAAAGCCTATCTCAACTATCATCCAACAGCATCTACCATAATTCTAACCTCTCCCCACACCAATAGCAGTATCTTCCAACTCTATTATAGCCCAATGAGAAATTTTTGTCAATCATACGGTATCCTCAGATTCAGCTACAAATGGTGAAGAAAGGGAGATAAACCCCGTCGTAGTATTGTGGAGATCGCGGGTAACTCAGGGAGTTACCCAAGTGATGTGGGAAACTGAAAGGTTATCCATAAAAAACGGCAATATCCACATTCTGAAAAAGTTTGGTGGTTGGAGGTTACGATTATAGATGAATGTAGGT
>JAYEHT010000119.1:0-2922 GCA_034659655.1 Candidatus Aerophobota bacterium
CTTCTCTTTCCTCAAAGCTATAATAAATTCCATAGGAAAAGCCAGAGAAAATTCCATAGTTAAAAAGGATATGAAAGTAATAAAAAAAATGCTAAAATTCTTTCTTGAAATAATAATCAAGGAGGAATTATTAGATGATAGGAATAGCTATGTACACAACAATAAAAACACTGTGGGAAAGGCATAAAAATAAAAGCAAGATAGCAAGACTCACTGGCCATGACTGGAAAACAGTAGCAAAGGCAATAAAAACAATAGAAGAAGACAAAGAATATCCAAGCAAGAAACCACATCCCAGACTTTTAGATCCTTACAAGGAACAGATAATAAAATGGATGGAAGAGGGGTTAACAGGAGTACGTATGCATGAAGAACTTCAAGGAATGGGAGTAAAGGTAGGCTATTCTACTGTAAAAGATTATGTGGCAAAGATAAGGAAAAGAGAAAATATATTTGTAAGGGTCCATACACTGCCCGGAGAAGAGACGCAAGTAGATTTTGGATATGTAGGATTAACTCCAGGTAATTTGGGTAAGAGACGAAAAACATGGGTATTTAATATGCGGCTAAGTTATTCGCGTCTGGATTATTATGAAAAAGTGTATGATCAAAGAGTAGAAACATTTATCCAGTGTCATATAAACGCGTTTAAATATTTTGGAGGAGTTCCAGAATATGTGAAGATAGATAATTTAAAGGCTGCCATATTAAAGGCAAATTTTTATGAACCCATATATCAGAAACTATATAAAAATTTTGCCTACTACTATGGATTTAGGCCACACCCATGTAGAATCAGGAAACCAAATGATAAAGGAAAAGTAGAATCAGGGATAAAGTATGTTAAGAAAAACTTCTTTTTGGGGCGCAAATTCAAGGATAGTGATGATATAGACAGACAATTAAAGAATTGGATGGATAATACTTGTAATCAAAGAATACATGGAACAACTAGAAAAATACCCAGGCAGGTATTTGAACTAGAAGAAAGGCAAAAACTTAAACTCCTGCCACAGCAAGAATTCAGCATGCTAAAGGTGGGGACACGCAAAGTATATCATGATTGTCACATTTATGTAGACTACAATTATTATTCAGTTCCCTTTGAGTATGTAGGAAAAGAAGTTGAGATAGAGGTGGGAAAAGATTTATTGAGAGTATATTATCAAGGTAGACAAATAGCTCTACATGCCTTACTGAGGGGAAAAGGTGAATTCTCTACGGATGAGGGCCACTATCCTAAATACAAAAGGTATTCAGACACAGAATACCAGGAAAAGTATCAAGTTAAAATGGCTAGAATGGGAGAGTATGCCGAGCAGTTATTTTTCTTGGTAGTGGAACATCGGCCCCGAGATTGGACAAGAACAGTCCAGGGTATTTTATCATTGCGCAAAAGCTACCCGGAAAAAGTTATCAATTTAGCCTGCAGGAGAGCCCTGGCTTATGATGTTTACCAATATTCAATAATAAAAAATATCTGTCACAACGGTAGCTACAATATACCAGTAGAATTTGGCGTTAGTTAAGGAGGCAGATCTAATGAATAATATACTGAAAATCAGATTAAGAGAATTCAAATTGTCAGGAATATATAACAATATAGAAGAAAGATTGTCATTTGCTAAAGAGAAAGATTTATCGTATACACAGTTCCTGGAGCTTTTACTTGAAGATGAAGCAAATAATCGCAGGACCAATAGTTACAAGAAAAGATATGCAAAAGCCAAATTCCCAGCTCATAAAAAAATTGAAGATTTTGATTTTTCATTTCAGCCTTCAATTAATAAAAGAGTGATAAATGACTGTCTTACCTGTAATTTTATTAAGGAAAAAAGGAACATTGTTTTTATTGGAAATCCGGGAACAGGTAAAACGCATTTATCCATCGCTATGGGGATCAAAGCTTTAATGAAGGGCTATAAAGTTCTGTTTACTTCGGTTTCTGAAATGCTGCAAAATTTAAACGCTTCTAAAGCAGATAACAGTTATTATCAGAAAGTCAGCTTCTATCTAACTCCGGACCTATTAATCTTAGATGAACTAGGCTTCAAAAGATTACCAAATTACAGTGCAGATGACTTTTTTGAGATAATCTCAAAACGTTATGAAAAAAGCTCTCTCATAATTACAACAAACAAAACTTTTGAACAATGGACAGATATTTTTACTGACGGCGTATTAGCCGGGGCCATTGTAGATAGAGTTGTCCATTATTCAACGATTATCATGATTAAAGGGCCTAGTTATAGAACTAAAAATCTCAAGAAGGGGGGTGATAAAAAATTAGTTTTTTAAGGAATTTAACTATGGAAAAAGTCTGGCTTTAACTCTGGAATTTTACTTGACTTTGAAGGAAAGAGCGTTTTCTTAAACATCTTAAGAGAAAAGGAAGCTCATAAGAGGCTCATAAAGAAGAGTTCTTTGACTTAGTCAAGGTTTACCCCACTTTGAAAATTTAAAGGGCTAAAAAAGGGGTTTATGATGCAAGCTAATAAAGCATTTTAGAGATTTTGGCTCCTTAGAGGAAATTATTAGTCCTTTAAAAGAGCTAGTTATATTTTATTCCATTAATGATTTTTGAAAAATCATTTTAGAAATAATTCCTTCATCTTGGAGGAAATTTACAGAAAATTTTGGACTTGGCTGAAGGGGGTGATAAAAAATTAGTTTTTTAAGGGATTTAACTACGGAAAAAAGTCTGGCCTTAACTATGGAATTTTACTTGACTTTGAGGAGATTTAAAGCCACTATCTTTGGTTCTTCCCGGCCCAGCTAAGAGGCATTTGTTTCCCTCAAAGTGAGAGGTGGTCAAATCGTAAAAGATTAAATTCAGGCTCTTTGAATCTTTTGTCTTGATCTCATTGAAGATATGCTTTTCTAACTCTTCTTTTTTATCTTCAATCCGGACAAGTTCTCGAT
>JAYEHT010000120.1:0-2909 GCA_034659655.1 Candidatus Aerophobota bacterium
TTGACATTCAACTACATAGTAGTAATAGTTATTACCCTTTTTTCTCTTGATGATAGAAGCCATGGATTTTCCCTTATTAGGATAATACTATTATACTACAATTTTAAGATTTGTCAAGTGTCAAAAGGCATAAAGAGCAATATCAATTAGATATATTTAGGATAATACATCAAAGATCGATGAAATTAGTTCTATTCAATACTTTCCACAATCTCAATATGTTATTGGCGAAAGTTGGGTTTAAACTCCACATGAGTTACGCCGGGTGCTTTATTTTTTGGAGAAGTTGTTACCAGTTTAGTGTGGAAGGCAGTGGCTACACTGGAAAGAGCCGGCATTATACACTGAACATCCACCATCATCAAATCTACTGCTCCGGTGAGAATGGCAAGTTCCTGCTGCAAGAAGTTGCCTGCTACCGGAATTCCATGGCGCATCAAAATCTCATTCGCCGTACAGCACATTCCTACCAGATTCACCCCCTTCGCCCCTTTTTTTCTGGTAAGTTCAACAATTTCCGGGTCTCTTACCACATCTACTACCACATCAGAAAGGGTAGGTTCATGACCGTGAACTACCACATTAACCTCATCTGGGGAAAGGGTGCCTAAGTTTGATCTTGCTAATACAGGGTGCGGGGTTTTAAATAACACATCGGAAAGGTCAGTAGCAATCATAGAGCCACCCCAGCCATCAGATAGAGCGGTCCTAAAGCCATGCATTAAAATATTTTTATAATCATTGTCTACCCCGATATGGGTCCGGTGCATAGTTTCTACAATTTCCCGGTCTACTCCTCTGGGCATAACTCCCAACCCTTTCCACAGTTTCACTCTTTTTTGAGGTGCCCTAAAGGGCATCTTTATTTCACCGTGCTGGCGACCAAACTCAGCGAAAATTTTTTCTGCGAGTTCTCTGGCAATCTCCTCTTTCTCTCTCCCATCAATTTTAATTCCATATTCACGGGCTAAAACCTTCAATTTTACCTCATCCTTCATTCCATAGGCGTCCGCTTTTCCCTGAGCGGCTAACATCAAAGCATGCGTAATATCTCTTCCATGGTCAGAATGAGCGGCTGCTCCTCCGGCAATCATTCTGATAAAGTTCCTGGCAACAATAGTATCTGCTGATGCTCCGCAAATCCCTGTTTGTTCCTCTTCAGCAAAGGGGTCAATTCTGCAGGGTCCCGTACTACAGTTCCGACAACAGATACCCAACTGGCCAAACCCACATTGGGGCTCCATAGCCTCAAGGCGATCCCAGGCTGTAAGAATATTCTTCTCTTCTGCCCTCCTTAACATATACTGACTTGCTTTATCAACGCTTCTTTTTTGTATCTTATCCATAATCCTTCTCCTGAGTTAGGTTTTTTACTATCACCTCTATTTCCTCTCTAAACCGTTTTCCTCTTTCCCAGAGAGAAAAACCATTAATATCTGCTTCCAGAATAACTTCATCAAAGCTTAAAAATCCAAGAAAATTAAAATCTGACAGACTGGATATAAGGTAATTTCTGTCCTTTTCTCCTCTTATTTTGTTGGCAACTACAGATATCTTCGGTATTCTTATCTGTAAGGCAAGGTCTCTAATACGGAAAGCTGTTTCAATACTCTTCTTGCCCGGCTCAACCACCACAATAAGCTCATCCACTGCCCTCGCTGTTCCTCTGCCAAGGTGCTCTATGCCGGCCTCCATATCCAGAATCACCACTTCCTCTCTTTCCACTAAAAGGTGGGAAAGTAATGCTTTTAAAAAGGCATTTTCCGGACAGGTGCATCCCATTCCTCCCCCTCTGACTGTTCCCATGACAGCCAGCTTTATCCCATCATATTCTATAAAGTATTTATCCGGAATATCATCAACCTTAGGATTCAATTTAAAGTAAGGAGACCTGCTGCCAGGTTTGGCTCCGGTTCTCTCTTCAATTAGTTTTTTCATCTGAATGAGAGGAGTTATTTGGGAAGGATTGGGAAAGGAAAGGGTTGGGGCAAGGTTAGTGTCAGGGTCAGCATCAATGGCAAAAATTGATCTTCCCTTCCCTGTAAAATATTTAATAAGGCCGGCGACGAGGGTGGTTTTGCCTACGCCTCCCTTTCCAGTGACTGCAATTTTCATTTATTAAAACCCTTTAGTATCAGTATGTTACTTAACGGAGATGTTGCATTAAATGTACTTTTCTAAAATGCCGTGTATATTTACATCGGAGAAAAGAACAAGTTACCTTTAAAAGACAAAATACTTGTACAGACTGATTTACATTATCTTAAAAGTCCACAATAACTTCAAAAATACATAAGTTTTTAATGGATACCATGTGTATGACACCAAGAGCGATACAAAATAAACCTAGACTCTTTACGCATTCTTTCTAATATTTGAAAGACCTCTTGTTGGTATGGATAAGTTTGATTTATTCTGATTCTACATATGTGGTCAATGAATTCTATACTTCCAGCGTGGTTGATTAGTTTAGCTCTTGTGGTCTCCATAGTATGAGTTTTCCAGGCTGATGGAAAAAGTTTTTTTTAAACCAGGAATAACAATTGTAAGCAATGGCCACAAACTGAAGATATGCCTCATTAGCTCTAAACCTCTCGGATGGCATTTTACCGGAGCTAAACAGGTTCTTTGACTCTTTAAAGAAGTTCTCTATTGTTTGTCTGCCGTGATAGAATTCATACAAAGCAGGAGCGCTAAGTTCAATTGCCAGGTTTTCAATTATGGCATAGCGGATATGTTTCTTCTTGAGTTGTTTTTTCCCAAAAGGGTGTTGTCTGGTATTCACTAAAATGGCTCTGAATATAGCCTCTGTAGTGGAGATTATCTTGATCCTGCCAAGGTCGTATAGTTTAGTATCTGAGTTGTATTGTATCCACTTATCAGGATCTATCTTTGGCTTCTGGGACATA
>JAYEHT010000121.1:0-2908 GCA_034659655.1 Candidatus Aerophobota bacterium
ATCCTTTAATCCTCTAATCCTGTGTTTTCCCTTTAAGATCCCTCTTTTCTTATAGCTTGCCCTATCATTTTAGAGAAGTCAAATGCTTCCAGAATATTAAGAGGCAAAGGAAAGACTATGGTAGAGTTCTGTTCTGTGGCTATATCGGATAGAGTCTGAAGATATCTTAATTGAAGAGCTTGAGGGTATTCACTGATAATCTTTGCCGCTTGAGATAACTTTTCCGCCGCCTGATACTCCCCTTGCGCATTTATTATTTTTGCTCTTCTCTCCCTTTCTACCTCAGCCTGCCTGGCCATTGCTCGCTTCATAGTGTCAGGTATTTCTACCTCTTTTACCTCCACTACACTTACCTTAATTCCCCAGGGGTCTGTCTGATCATCAATGATCGTTTGCAATCTCTCGTTCAATTTTTCTCTCCTGGAAAGCAGGTCATCAAGTTCTATTTCTCCCACCACTCCTCTCAAGGTAGTCTGAGCAATCTGCAGGGTAGCAAAACGGAAATTTTCTACTGAGACTACAGCTTTAGAAGAGTCCATAACTCTGAAATAAATTACAGCGTTAACTTTAACTGGTACATTATCCCTGGTAATAACTTCTTGAGGTTGCACATCAAAATTCATTGTTCTTAGACTTATCTTTACCATTCTATCTACAATAGGTATTAGAAAAAAGAGTCCTGGTCCTTTAGCTCCCACCAATCTCCCTAATCTAAAGATAACTCCTCTTTCATATTCTTTCACTATTCTAATAGAAGCCATTAAGATGATAATGGCTATTATCACCAAAAAAAATATTAAACTCACTTCCATTTAAACCTCCTTTAATTTTTTCACTACTAACTTCATTCCCTCTATTTTTATTACTTCTACCTCTTCTCCTTTTTTAATCACCTCCTTGCCCTGGGTGGTAGCATTCCATATCTCCCCATGAATTTGAATCTTTCCCTGGGGAGCAAGTTTCCTCTTAGCCACTCCTACCTCTCCTATTATCCCTTCCAAACCAGTAACCGGCTTTTTAAATTGAACTCTTATGGCGTAAGAGATAATAAATATAAAGATAACACTGGTTATGCCCACAGCAATAAAGATAGATTTCAGGGGGATAGAAATATAAATAGCAGAAGGCTCTATAAGCATAAGAGAACCTAAAGTTAAGGATATAATTCCTCCTATAGTTAAAACTCCATAGGAGGTAATCTGAGTTTCCAGGACAAAAAGGATAACGGAGAGAATAATTAAGAGAATCCCGGCTAAATTAAAGGGAAGAATTTGCAGGGAAAAAAAAGATAAAATCAGGCATATTCCTCCAGCTATTCCAGGAAGCAGCCCCCCGGGATGGAAAAATTCAAGGATAATCCCCCATATCCCCACCATAAGTAAAATATAAGCTATATTAGGGTCGGCTAAAGTTTGAAGAATTTTTTCTCTAAATGAGATTTTTATAAAATGAAAGACTGCTCCCTCTGTATTTAAAGCAAGAGTATTCTCGCCAACTTTTACTTTCCTTCCATTCAGTTTCTTTAAAAGAGAAGACATATCTTCGGCAACAAAGTCTATTATCCCGAGCTTTAAAGCCTCCTCATCTGTGATGGAAGCACTTTCTCGCACTGCTTTCTCTGCCCATTCTGCATCTCTTCCTCTTTTTTGAGCAATAGACTTAATATAAGCGGCAGCATCATTAATTATCTTTTCTTTCATCTCCTTATCTGCCCCGGTTGCACCACCTAAAGCTACTGGATGAGCTGCTCCCATATTAGTTCCCGGGGCCATCACTGCTATATGAGAAGCTAAGGCAATAAATACCCCTGCCGAGGCAGCTCTGGCTCCCTTGGGAGAAACGTAAACAACTACAGGAATTTCACTATTCATTATTGCCTTAACCATCCGGCGCATAGAGGTATCCAGTCCTCCGGGGGTATCTAACTGAATTACTAAACAGAGAGCATTCTCCTCCTCCGCACTCTTTAATGCTTTCTCCAGCCTATCAGCCGCTACGGGACTTATCGCTCCCTCTATTTTCAATACCTCTATTAAACTCTTTTTTACTCCATTTTGCCCGTACACAGATAAAGAGAAGGAGAGAA
The DNA here is from genome assembly GCA_034659655.1 of Candidatus Aerophobota bacterium. Taxonomy (GTDB): domain Bacteria; phylum Aerophobota; class Aerophobia; order Aerophobales; family JAGGXI01; genus JAGGXI01. The sequence continues at coordinate 2,087 of JAYEHT010000121.1, forward strand.
GGAGAAGAAAAGAGAGAATAATTCTTCTTATTCTAATTTTAAACATCTATTATCTCCCTTATTTTATCCCAGACTTTTTCTGCTACTTCTCTTTTGCTCATCCTGGGAAAATGGTCTACATTCCCCTTGTTATCTATTAGGGTAACAATATTTGTATCTACACCAAAGCCAGACCCTTTTAAATTTATACTATTAGCTGCAATTAAATCAAGGTTCTTCTCTTTAAGTTTTGCCCTCGCCTCATTCTCCAGGTTTTCTACTTCTGCACAAAATCCTACCAAAACCTTATTCTCCTTTTTCTTACCTATCTCCTTTAAAATATCTGCATTTCTTATCAATTTTAGATTAATCTTCTCCTCAAGATTTTTTTTTATTTTCCCCTCCTCTATACGAAAGGGGCGATAATCTGAGACTGCTGCTGCCATTAATACTCCATCCACTTCGGCTAACCTCCGTTTTATCTCTCTTCCCATCTCCTCGGCCGACTCCACAGAGTGGAATTCGACCTTCGGGGGAGGAGCAAGTGAGGAGGGACCACTAATTAAGATAATTTTTGCTCCTCGAGCTATTCCCTCTTCTGCTAAAGCATAGCCCATTTTTCCACTCGAATAGTTACTGATGAAGCGAACTCTATCCAATCTCTCTCTTGTGGGGCCAGCGGTGACTAAAAAACTCTTCCCTTTAAAATCCTCTTTGGATTTAATCACCTTCTCTACGTATTCTACAATTTTAGAGGGCTCAGAAATTCTACCAGTTCCTGTCTCTCCAGAAGCTAATCTTCCTTCTTCTGGTCCGATAAATTTAAAACCAAACTTTTTAAGC
>JAYEHT010000122.1:0-4330 GCA_034659655.1 Candidatus Aerophobota bacterium
GAAGGGACTCTTGTACTACAAACGGGAATGATTACCCTGAGAGAAGAACTCCAGAAAGAATTCCGAACAGAACTAAGGTCAACCGAGGGAAGACTTCAAACAGAACTTGGAGATAAAATAGAAAAAGTTGATGTAAAATTAACTACAGCATTAGAAAGATTGAATCAACATGAAGAAAGGATAAATAAACTTGAGGGGAAAGTAGGCCATTTTTAATATAATTCTTAAAAGGGAACTATTTTTATACTTAAAATGAGATGTAAGCTAACTTTTGCACAAAAATCCTTTTATAAAGTATTTCATCTTATAATTTTAGGCAGACGCTGTTTCTCAATTATCACATAAACATATAGGGAAAGATTAATAAATGATAAAAAAGATTTTAGAGGAAATAAAAAGATGGCATCTCTTTATAAAATTAGAAAATATGGAGACCCTATACTAAGGAAGAAATGCGAGATAGTAAAGAATGTTGGTGTAGAGGAAGAGGAAATTTTTGAACGAATGAGTGAAACTATGTATGCTTCTCAAGGGATAGGGTTAGCTGCTCCTCAGGTGGGGATAGATAAACGATTAATTGTGGTAGATGTGGGTGAAGGTCTTTTAAAGTTGATTAATCCCTTGATCTTATTGGGGGAAGGGGAGAGCGTTTTAGAAGAAGGATGTCTTTCTTTACCCGGAGTTACTGTGAAAGTAAAAAGGGCAAAGAGTGTAGTGGTTGAAGGATGGAACGAAAAAAGAGAAAGGATAAAAATAGAGGGAGAAGACCTTTTTGCCCATGCTATTCAGCACGAAGTTGATCATTTACAGGGAATTTTAATTATTGATTATTCTGATTCTCAAGAAATGAATTATTTAATAAGAGGTGAAAAAGATGGCTAAAGCTTATTTGAAAATTAAGGTAGAGATGGGGAGAGAAAGAAGTTTAAGGGACGCTCTTTTAAAGTTTGATGAGGTAAAATCTGCGGATTTAACCACAGGAAATCAGGACATCATAGCTGTGATTGAGAGCGATAGTTATGAGAATATTCTTCAGGCAGTGAATGATAGGTTTAGAACCCTCAAAGGAGTTCAGGATACGGTAACCGATTTAGTATTAGAATAGATTAAAAAATGAAGCAAAAGCATAAAATGGAGCTTATAAAAGGAGCAGCGATAGGGGGAGCGCTATTTTTATTGGCTGTGCCTGCGTTAGCTTTTGCTCCATCGGGGACTAAAGCTTTATCAATGGGAGGAGCTTTTACTGCTGTAGCTGATGATCCAAGCTGTGTCTTCTGGAATCCAGCAGGGGTAACTCAACTTGGAGGTTTCGAAATAGACGCCTCTTTAAGCGCCAGCGGTGAGAACCTGGAGAATTTTGATAATTTCTATGAGCTTTATGAGGCGGTAAAAAACCAGGATTACGAAGCAGCAGAAGAGATTGCCGATAAAGAATTTCCTATGCCCATGAGTTTAGAATCTACAGTAAATCTGGAGATTACCGGTGCCCATCACTTTGCCATTTCAGGAGCTGCCCGAGCGGAGTTAGAGGTAAAAGAATTTAAGTTTCATAATGGACTCTCTCCCTATGTAGAAATTGAGGATATAGAGACTGCTCTTATTCCTGTTTACCTGACCTTAGCGAGCGGTTTTCCCAAGTCCCCCTTCAAGGTAGGACTTAATGTCAAGTATATTCAGGGAATCAGACACTCCTCTCATTTTAAGCTCCTATCCACAGGTAAGACCGAACAGATAAACCCGGAGAAAACCAGCGATGCTCAGCCTGTTACTTCCTTTGATTTAGGAGTCCTCTATACTCTAAAGGATAGCAAATTAACCTATGGTTTAATGATGGAAGATATCTTTGCGCCGAAATTGGAGTTTCCTGAGATGGGGGATTCAGATCTTCAGTCTCTATCCCTTACTCGCAGGATCAATTTAGGAGTGGCTTTTAAGGGTATCCCTCGCCTCACTCTGGCAGCCGATGTTCATAGTATCACCAGCAACGATAGGAGCTTTCATATAGGGGGAGAGATAGACCTGTCCTTGCTGAAGTTAAGAGTTGGTCTGGACAATGGAAATCTCACCTATGGATTGGGTTTGAAGCTCTCGTTCCTTAATTTAGAGGCTGCTTATTCTCAGCGAGGAAAAACTCCTCTCATCTCCTTAGTTTTATTGCGATTAGAAATTTAATTATCTATAATGGGGCGTGGTGAAGCGGTAACACAACGGACTTTGGATCCGTTATTCGGAGGTTCGAATCCTCCCGCCCCAGCCAGACTAATTTGTCCTCATCAGTCCTTATCCAGACTTAAGACTATCAGACTATAAACTATTGGACTATCTTATGAGATTATCTCAAGTCGGTGAATTTGAACTTATCAAGCAGATCAGGTCTAATTTACCAGCTTCTCAAAAGGAAGTAGTTGTAGGAGTAGGAGATGATGCGGCACTCATAAGAGTTTCTCCTCAAAAATTTCTCTTATTCACCACTGATACTTTAGTGGAGAACGTTCATTTTAAGTGGGATTATACCTCGCCTTTTCAGATAGGATGGAAAGCATTAGCTGTAAATATATCCGATATTGCTGCCATGGGAGGAAAGCCCACTTATTGTCTGATTTCTTTAGCTATAAGCGGAGATGTAGAAAAATCTTTAGTAAATGAATTATACAAGGGATTGAAGAAAATAGCTTCTTTATATAAAATAGAGATAACAGGAGGAGATTTAGTATACTCGCCCGTTTTTATGGTCACCATATGTTTATTAGGAGAAGCAGATAAAGATAATTTTGTTCTTCGTTCAGGAGCAAAAAAAGGAGATTTAATCTATGTTACCGGTGATTTAGGAGCATCAAAGGCGGGGTTAGTTTGCCTTGAGAATTTAAAGAAAAATAGGAGAAAAGAAGCCCCTTTTATTAAAAAACACCTTATGCCTTACCCTAAGCTAAAGGAAGGGCAGCAGATAGCAAAGAATAAGTTATCTAATGCAATGATTGATATTAGCGATGGTTTGGTCTCAGATCTTTTTCATATAGCTGAGGAAAGTGGTGTAGGAGCAATTATCCAGGAGGAAAAGATTACTCTAAATCCCTCTGTAAGAAAATTGGCCAGGGAGATAAAAGCTTCCGCTTTAAATTGGGCACTTTATGGTGGAGAAGATTATGAGCTTCTTTTTACAGTCCCCAAGGATAAAAAGAGGATGGTGGAGGAGACCCTCTCTTTTTCTCCTATCCTTATAGGTGAGGTGGTAGACAAAAAGGAAGGAATCAGTTTAATAGATACATCAGGCAAAAGAATAGAATTAAAAGGGAGAGGATATGACCATTTTTTGAAAGTTGATCAAATAAATCACTCGGGAAAAGGAGTTAAAAATGCGTAAAGTGGCCATTAATGGGTTTGGAAGAATTGGAAGAATTACTTTAAGAGCGGCTTTAAAAAAAGGAACAGATTTAGATTTTGTAGCGGTGAACGATTTGGCCGATGCTAAAACATTGGCGCATCTATTTAAGTATGACTCTGCTTTTGGTGTTTATCCTGGAGAGGTAAAAGTAAAAGGGGATAATATAATAATTGACGGCAAAGAGCTAAAGGTGCTCTCGATTAAAGAGCCCTCTCAGCTTCCCTGGAAGAATTTAGGGGTAGAGTTAGTTATAGAATCTACCGGAAGATTTAGAACTGCGGAAGAGGCAGGGAAACATATTACTGCAGGAGCCAGGAAGGTGATTATTAGTGCTTCAGGAAAAGGTGTAGATATAATGATTAATATGGGAGTTAATGAGAAGGATTATAATCCTTCCAAGCATCATATTATTTCCATGGCTTCCTGCACTACCAATAGTCTTACTCCCGTAATGAAAGTTCTTGAAGAAAATTTTGGTGTAGAGAAATCACTGATGACCACCATTCATTCTTACACTAACGATCAGAGAATCTTAGATTTTCCTCATAAAGACCTGAGAAGAGCAAGGGCAGCTGCGGTTTCAATCATTCCTACCACTACTAATGCTGCAATAGCTGTAATGGAGGTTATTCCTTCACTTAAGGGAAAGTTTGATGGAATGGCGATGCGTGTTCCTTCTCCCGTGGGGTCCATTTCTGATATTACTGTTATTATAAAGAGAGATACTACGAGAGAGGAAGTGAATAATGTTTTAAAAAAGGCTTCGGAGAATGAGATGAAAGGGATACTGGGATATACTGAGGAGCCATTAGTTTCCAGGGATATTGTAGAAAGCAGTTACTCGGCAATTGTGGATAGCCTTTCTACAAGAGTAATGGGTGGAAATATGGTTAAAGTTCTTACCTGGTATGATAATGAATGGGGATATTCCTGTCGGCTGGTGGATTT
>JAYEHT010000122.1:4430-14806 GCA_034659655.1 Candidatus Aerophobota bacterium
ATATTGTAGAAAGCAGTTACTCGGCAATTGTGGATAGCCTTTCTACAAGAGTAATGGGTGGAAATATGGTTAAAGTTCTTACCTGGTATGATAATGAATGGGGATATTCCTGTCGGCTGGTGGATTTAGCAGAATATATGAGTGGATGAGTAGATGCGTGAATGCGTAGATGAGGAAAGGTCAAAAATGGAAAAACTGTCCGTTGAAGATATGGAGCTAAAAGATAAGAAGGTGTTGATGAGGGTTGATTTTAATGTTCCTCTCACCGGAGAAGGTAAAATTAGCGATGATACAAGAATAAGAGCATCTCTTCCTACCATTAAATATATTTTAGACAGGAAAGCGAGCTTAATTCTCATCTCTCACCTGGGAAGGCCGAAGGGGAAAGTGGTTGAAGAGTTGAGGATGAATCCTGTAGCTTCCAGGCTGGAAGAGCTTTTGCAAAGAAGAGTCTTAAAATTGGACGATTGCACAGGAGAAAAGGTGAGAGAATCAGCGGAAAGAATGAAAAAAGGAGATATTGTTCTCTTAGAAAATACCCGTTTTCATAAAGAAGAAGAGGAGAATGAGCTCCATTTTGCAGAAGAGCTTGCAGAATTGGGTGATATCTTTGTTAACGATGCCTTTGGGACAGCTCATCGCCCTCATGCTTCTACAGCAGGAATAGCAAAGTTTCTTCCTTCAGCAGTTGGATTTTTGATGAAAAAAGAGATAGAGGTTTTGGGGAAAATTCTCACCTCTCCTGATCAACCTTTTATTGCTATTCTGGGAGGAGCCAAGGTTTCCGACAAGATAGGGGTTCTTGGTAATCTTCTGGATAAGTGCCAGAGCATTCTTATCGGTGGAGCGATGGCCTATACCTTTCTTAAAGCTAAAGGGGTTGAGGTGGGAAAATCATTATGGGAGAGGAGTAAAATAGATGAGGCTGAAGAGATTTTAGAGGATGCTTCTCGAAAGAGATGTAAAATTTTTTTTCCTCTTGACCACATTGTAGCTGAAGAGGCTAAAGAGGGGATAAAGACAAAAATTGTTGGCCAAAAGGAGATTTCTTTAGGTTATACGGCCTTAGATATAGGACCCGAGACTATCAAACTTTTTAAAAAGATTATTAATGGAGCTAAAACAGTCTTCTGGAATGGCCCTGTGGGGGTATTTGAGATTAAAGAGTTCGCCGGAGGAACAGAGGCTATAGCTCAAATGTTAGCCAGCTCCGGGGCAAATGTTGTTGTAGGTGGAGGTGACTCTATAGCCGCTCTCAAAAGGTTGGGGATAGAGGATAAAATGACTCACATATCTACCGGAGGAGGAGCTTCTCTAAAATTTCTTGAAGGAAAGGTATTGCCGGGGATAGAGGCGATAAACGTGAAACGTGAGAAGTGAAAAAGCAGGATTAGAGGATTAAAGGATTAAAGGGAAAACCAGAGAGACCAGAAAAACCAGAGAAAAGCAGGATTAAAGGATTAGAGGATTAAAGGGGAAAACAAAATCAGAAAAACAGGAGAGAAGGAGAGTTTTTTTGCGTAAGCCCATTATTGGTGGAAATTGGAAGATGAATAAAACCTTAGGTGAGGCTATTCATCTTGTAGAGGAGCTAAAAGGAGAAATCGGTAATAAAACAGGCAAGGTAGAGGTTGTTATCTTCCCCCCGTTTACTCTTTTAAGAGTTTTGCAGCCTCTGCTTAAGGAAACAGAGATTGGTTTAGGGGCACAAAATATGTACTGGGAAAGGGAGGGGGCTTATACAGGAGAAATTTCTGCTCTTATGCTTCTTGATGCAGGATGCAGTTATGTAATCTTAGGTCATTCAGAAAGAAGAGAGTATTTTAAAGAAACGGACGAGAAAATAAATAAAAAGCTTATAACAGCTTTGTCTTTTGGATTAACTCCTATTGTCTGTGTAGGGGAAAAATTAGAGGAGAGAAAGAGAGGAGAGGCCGAGGAAATAGTAGAGAAACAATTAAGGAGATGTTTAAAAGGGATTAGCTCTGAAAATGTTGAAAAGGTAGTTATCGCCTATGAGCCAGTATGGGCTATAGGAACAGGAGAAACAGCTACGCCTGATGAGGCTCAAGAAATGCACTATTTTATAAGGGAAAAACTGAAAAGTCTATGGAAAGATAAAGCTGAGCTTATCAGGATTCAATATGGAGGAAGTGTTAAGCCAGAAAATATAAAGGAGTTAATGAGACAATCTGATATAGATGGAGCCTTAGTAGGGGGAGCAAGTTTAAGAGCTGACTCCTTTGCTAAAATAATCAAATATAAGGAGTAGAAAAAAATGAGTCTTCTTTTAACCATTCATATAGTAGTCTGTATTTTTCTCATCTTAGCTGTCTTGATACAGGTGGGAAGAGGAGCCAGTACGGGGGCTACATTTGGTGGAGGAGGAGGGCAGACCTTCTTTGGTCCTACGGGAGAGACTACCTTTTTAGGAAAAGCTATTATCGTCCTGGCTATAATTTTTGTGATTCTCACTGTCCTTCTCTCTATCTCATATACAGGAGGCAAGCCCCCTGTAGTTGAATAGCTACAATGTGAGGAGAAAAAAATGCGAGAAGAATCAGTTCAATTTTTGAAAAGATTAGTAAAAACACCAAGTCCTTCAGGTTTTGAACAACCAGTTCAAGCTCTGGTTAAAGAAGAGATGAGAAAATTTGCTGATGAGGTGAAGACAGATGTTCATGGAAATGTTATCGGGATAAAAAATCCGCAGGGTGAGCCCCGCTTAATGTTTGCCGGGCATTGTGATGAGGTAGGATTTATAGTTAAATACATTGATAAAAATGGATTTATATTCTTCTCTTCTATTGGAGGAATAGATGAACATCTTATTCCCGGGAAAAGAGTATATATTCATACTAAAAATGGACCTCTATTAGGAGCAGTGGGGAAAAAGCCGATTCATGTAATGGAGAAAGAGGAAAAGAAGAAGGTGGTAAGAATTTTTGATCAGTGGATTGATATAGGGGCAAAGGACAAAAAAGAGGCAGAGAGTTTAGTTTCTGTTGGTGACCCTATTACTTTTTCTGGAGAAATGGAAGAATTGCCAGGGAAACTATTTGTCTCTCGAGGATTTGATGATAAGGTAGGGGCATTTGTTATCTGTGAGGTTTTAAGGTATATTGCTGACAAATCTCCCCGGGCGGCAATTTTCGCCACCTCTACTGTTCAGGAAGAGATCGGCCTTAGAGGAGCACAAACAGCGGCTTATGGAATCAACCCGAAGGTAGGAATAGCTATAGACGTAGGAATAGCTACTGATTTTCCTACTATGGACAGAAGAAGAGAAGGAGAGATATTCTTAGGCAAGGGAGTGATGCTCTATAAAGGGGCAAATATTAATCCTCATCTGGGGGATATGCTTGTTAAAATTGCTCAGGAAGAGAAAATTCCCTATCAGCTTTTAGGAGAAGGTAGGGGAACTCCTACCGATGCTAATGTTATTCAATTAACTCGGGCAGGTGTTGCTGCGGGTCTGGTTTCCGTTCCTACGCGCTATCTCCATAGCCCTGTTGAAGTCCTTTCCCTGGGAGATATAGAAAATACCATTAAGCTGTTAGGAATATTCGCCCTGAAAATAAATGAGAAAACAGATTTTATTCCTTAATAAAACATTAAAGAAAGAGAGAATCGGTGGGTATTTCCCAGGGTCTTATTATAAGAGAAGGCATAATCAAGTTTAATCCCCGTTAATTTGCCCATCTCCTTTAAAGGAATATAAAGGCCTGTCCCGGCAGAAAAAGTGAGCTCAGCACTCCTCTGAAATACTTTAGTTGCTCCTATACGCAGAGCGATATTTCGTTTGTGCCCCAGCCACCACTCACCACCCAGATGAATCTCTTTTGGAATGTCTTCCTTAGAGGCATCTATATCCAGAGCAAGAAGGAAACGAGGATTAAATATATAGGATACTCCTAATTTTATATTTACCGGGATGCGCTCCTTTTTCTCTGTCTTCCAGCTCATTTCCGAAATTAAATCCTGGAAAGTAGCTCCCCAGGAGAATCTCCTATCATTTGATAAAAGGCTTATATCCAGACTGTAACCTTCCCCATCTTCCCAGGCAGTATCCTGTCTTAAATATTTAAGGTTAGTTCCCCAGGAAGTGAATCTTTTTCTGTAAATTGAGGGAGGATTGGATAAAAAGTTGGCGTAAGAATAAGAGAACATATCATAATTCCATTTTTCAGGCTCCAGATCAGCCTCAAGATGAGTCCAGTTAATTCCTCCTGCTCCCGTTCCCTTGTCGGGTTCTATAAATGATAAAAAGCTATGAGATAAAAGTCCTAATCCATATAAATCGTTGTATGTAGCTCCTGCCTCCTTTTGATTAATTTGGACAAGACCGGCAGGATTATAATAGCAAGCTCCGCAATCATCAGCTACTGCTACAAAAGCTCCTCCCATTCCCATAGCTCTGACGCTTACAGGAAGAAGAGTAAAACCGCTGTCTTTAGTATGGAGGTAACTCGTGGCATAAACAGGGAAAACAACTGTTAATCCAATAATAAATGCAAAAAATATGATATATTTTCCCTTTATAAAGAATTTAAGTCTCTTCATTCATTTCCCTATCCACCCATTTCCTCATCCACCCATCCACTTGCAATTATCAAAGATGATGCTTTGTATTCTTTGCCAGATTTAGTGTATACAATTTTCTTATCATTCTCTATCCCTATTTTTTCTATCTCTTCCTGTTTTAATCTCATTTCTAAATTTTCAGCCTGTTTCTGCATCTCGTGCATCAACTTCTTTGAAGAAATTGGCTGCGAGAAACCGGCTGGCCTGGCTCCGATTATTATTAAGTCGTAGATATCTTCTCCCCTTAAGATAGTCCATAATCCTGGTATAGTAAAAAGGGTAATTAGGTTGCGGTTACTTTAACTCTACTTTTACCTCTCTAATCCTGCATTTTTCGGTTTTTTGGTTTTTCCCTCTAATCCTCTAATCCTTTAATCCTATTTTTTCAATATCGCCTCGTTACGAATGCGAATCCTCTCGCCCTCTGCTAATTGAGTTACTATTCCCGTTGCTGATAATTCTCCTACCTCGTAAATTACAATCTCTCCTACTTTCTCCCTCTCTTTTTTAATCACTTTACCTGTAGCAGGGTCTTTTATCTCATTGGTGATTTTGTATAACCCAAAAATGTTACCTGGTGCAACTCCTCTATTTTTTCCCATATTTATGGTAACGATGGTAACACTTTTATCCTTGACATAAGCAACAAGTCCTTCACTGGGCAAAGCAGTTTCCGGGACAGCAGGTGTAACAGCGGCTCCAGGGGCAGGAGCTTCGGATACGGCTACCTCAGGCACAAAAGTGGGTTTTAAACCAGTAGATTTCTCCACAATCTGAGCTACCAACTTCTGTACAGATTCTTCTGTAGCTTTGCCAAGAAGATGAGCTCTAAAGTTCCCACTATCAAATGTTAATCCTTGTAAATCTCCCCACATAGTGCCGAATTCAACACCCTGTTCAGACTTTCCCGCCTTTCCTTTCATAACTGCCATAATCTCAGAGGTTTCCACATTAACCAGTCTTGCATCAAGATAACATCTTGCTCTTGCTTCCACAACCTTCCCCACAATGGGCAAAGAGACCTCCTTTTTTGTAATATTAAATTCAGTAACCGAGCCAAAGACAAACAGCTGCACTCCAAGAACCCTTCCTACTTTAGCTGCTGTGGCTGCACTGGTGATACCCTCTACTCCTAACTGTTGTTCTTGAAGTATCTCTTCAAGACGCTCGCGCTCAACCACACTGAATTTACCTGTGTTTACCAGATCCGTAACAAGCATATCTGCTATTCCTCCTCCTACATCCCAATCCCAGGTCCACCATTGATGGATATTATGCAGTTTAAAAGGCATAACAGCTATACGTATCTTTTGTCCTACTGCCTGGCTGTTGAAAGCAAAAAGACTCAGGAGTATCAGAAGTAGAACTAATACCCCTACCATTTTTCTTCTTTTTATCATTATCTATCCTCCTTAATAGTTTAGTTTTCCTAAAAGACTGAATGTAATTTACCATACTTTAAAAATTCTGTCAATTACCATAGAAAGATATTTTGATGTTTTTTGGCTTTGTGCATGCTCTGGGATTGCTTTACATAACTCAAAGGAGAGAGTTTAACTTAAATATTCTTATAATTTTAATTCTATCAATTCCAATCGATCAATGCCTATGATCTCTTCTTTCTTTTATCTTATAGCTACCAGCCTACCTACTTTCTTACCCCCCTCCGGCCTTATTTTTGTTTCTCTCTCTCTAATCCTTTAATCCTCTCTTCCTTTAATCCTGTTTTCACCTGGTGCCGGAAGGGGGACTTGAACCCCCACGGAGTAAACCTCCACAGGCACCTCAAGCCTGCGCGTCTACCAGTTCCGCCATCCCGGCTGATTAAAGTATAGCAAAATTTTAAAAAATGTAAAATTTTTATTCTTTTAGTAATCGCTCAATATCCTTTTCTTCTCCCACTGCCAATAGCAAGTCTCCTTTCTCAATTACATCATCAGGCTGGGGAAAATAATTTATGTTTCTTATTTTTTCTTCTTTTCCTTCGCCAGAAGTTTTTTTTATTTCCAATATACTAACCTTATATTTTTGCCGAATCTTAAGCTCGCCTATTGTCTTATTCCAAAATGGTTTTGGCGGTTGAATCTCTGCCGCGCTATATTTTTCAGAAATAGGCACATAATCTAAAACACTGGACATTAAAAGATTTTGCGCTAACTTTTTACCCATTTCTACTTCAGGGAAAATTATTCTATTTGCCCCTACAAGTTTCAGTATTCGGTTCTGTATTTGAAAGGAGCCGGAAGTGCCCAGAGCCCTGGTGGCAACGGTAATTACAGTAGGTATACCCAATTGCTTTAAAATAGCTGTTGTCAGAACAGAGGTCTCAAAGTCTCCTATGCTCACTATGGCTACATCTACCTGCTCTATTCCCTGAGACTTTAAGGCCTCTTCATCAGTAGAATCTAATTTAACTGCTACATCTGCTATCTCTTTGAATTTATCTACTAATTTAGCGTCTATATCTACAGCAATTATCTCTGCTCCTCTTTCAATTAAGCTTTGAGCTACTACAGTTCCAAATTGACCTAATCCAATGACAGCAAATTTACGCATTTTTTTCTCCTTACCCAATCATTATACTTTCTTCTGGATATTCGTAAAGTTTAACCATTTTTCTTCCTCCTATAGCTAAAGCAAGAGTTAAAGGACCGACTCTCCCTATTAGCATAGTCAATGTAATAATAATTCTTCCCCCCGAAGTTAAATTAGGGGTGATTCCCCTGCTTAATCCTACAGTGCCGAAGGCGGAGAAGCTTTCAAAAAGAATGTCTATGAAAGGGGCATTTTCTGTAAGAGTGAGAATAAGAACAGAAATAGCGATCCATCCTAAAGCAAGAGTGGTTACAGATAAAGCTTGATATACCACAAGGCGAGGAAGGGTTCTTTTAAAAACTTCCACCTCACTTTTTCCCTGAACCATAGATTTAATAGTAAAAAAAAGAGCAGCAAAAGTGCTTGTTTTAATTCCTCCGCCGGTAGAGCCGGCCGAAGCTCCTATAAACATAAAGATTATGAGAAGGAAGGAAGAAAAAATGCCTAAATTCCTTATATTCAATGTATTGAACCCTGCTGTTCTCGCAGTTACTGATTGAAAATAGGCTCCTAATAATTTTCCCTTTAAGGAAAAATTATCTAAGAGTTCATTATTCTCACTCAAGAGGATTAAACAAAATCCTATTCCAATTAATAAAAAAGAAATTAGAAGAACTAATTTACTTTGAAGAGATAAAGACCTTTTCTTACCCCGGAGACGAAAATTCTCCCTGTGTAAAAGGTCAACTATCACTATAAATCCCAATCCTCCCGTGATGATTAAAGCGCTCATAACCAGATTAATCCCTAAACTATTTGTATATCTCATAAAGCTATCGGAATAAAGGCTGAATCCGGCGTTACAGAAAGCAGAAATAGAATGAAAGATTGCTGAATAAAGACAGGATAAAGCACCTTTAGTTTGAGGTAGAAATTGAATATATAAAAGAAGAGCTCCTATTCCTTCAATAATAAATGTTATGCGAAGAATGGATAAAATTAAAGAACCTATTCCTCCCATATTTTTATAACTAAGTATATCTCGGAGGAGAAATCTATCTTTAAGCCCAAATCCTTTACCCAAGGCTAAGGCAAAAAAGGAAGTAAAAGTCATCAGGCCTAATCCTCCTATTTGAATGAGAATGAGAATGATTAGCTGTCCTGATAAAGAAAAGTGACTTCCTGTATCTACTACAATAAGGCCGGTAACGCAAGTTGCTGAAGTAGCGGTGAACAGAGCATCGAGAAAGGTAGTCTCTTTCCCGCTAACCGTAGATTTAGGAAGAAGAAGCAGAAAGGTGCCTACCGCGATGATGCTAATGAAAGTCAGAATGACTATAGAAGGGGGAGGTAGTCGGAAAAGGAAGATTATCTTATTAAGATAGGGTATTCTTATAATGAGAGAGGCGAGAATGTAAATCTGAGAGATTATAATATATACTCTACTTAAAGAGTATATACCCTTTGTATTAAGGAAGTAGACAAATTGCGGAGAAGTGGAGAGCACTTTAAGAGTTAAAATTGCAGAGACAAAGAGGATACCAGCAGAAAAATCTGGCCAGTTATCTTTTATAAAAAGTCTTTTATTCTCCGCTAAAATAAATTTAAGCAAAAGTTCACTTACAAATACAATAACAATAAGTATATCCAGTTGATGAAGGATAGATTTGGTTTCTTTAGGTAAATAAAACCCGTATTCCCATATAAAAGAGAAAAGGGCTGAGAGACAGGCTCCCACTGCTGCAACATTTAAATAAAATCTAAATTCAGGATTATATATCTTCATATAATCTCCCTGGTGTTTTGTTGCCATCCTCTTTGTAGGTCCAACCCTTTAGCTATATTAAGAGCTTCTCTGTATTCTTCAGGGGTAATTCTCCTGTTTAATTCTTCAAATTCATGGGCCCTATAAGCAGGAAAATATTGACTCATAATACTCACATAAGTGTGGGGAGATATCTGTTTAGCTAAAAAAGAGAAAACATTTCTTGTTCCTGCTAACCCATTAGGTAGGACTAAATGTCTTACCAGAAGGCCTCTTTGGGCAATTCCCTCTTTATTTAGCTTTAAATTTCCCACCTGTCGATACATCTCTTTTACTGCTTTTTTAGCCATTTCAAAATAGTCAGAGGCAGAGGAATATTTTTCTCCCTCTCTAGTTCCTCCATATTTTATATCCGGCATATAAACATCTATTATACCCTCCAAAAGCCTCAGAGTTTGCACCGATTCATAACCCCCACAATTATAAACGAGAGGAATATGTAAGTTTTCCCGGATAGCGAGGGAAAGAGCAGATAAGATCTGGGGGGTAAAATGAGTAGGGGTAACAAGGTTTATATTATGACATCCTTTTTCCTGTAAAATAAGCATCATTTTAGAAAGTTCATTTTTAGAAACCTGATTTCCGTTTCCCAGGTGAGATATAGGATAATTTTGACAGAATAGACATCCAAGATTGCAATTGGTAAAGAAGATGGTTCCCGAACCTTTATAACCAGATACAGGGGGCTCCTCTCCAAAATGCGGATTAAAACTGGAAACCATAACTTCTGCACCCGACCTGCAAAATCCTCTTTCGCCTTTTAATCTATTTACTTCACATTCACGAGGACACAGCCTGCATCTATTTAGTAAATTATGAGCCTCTTTTATCCGATTTTCCAATTTACCATCCTTATATAATCTTAGATAACCGGGATAACTCAAAGCTGTTCACCTTTATCAGTTTTTTCTTGTTTGTTAATTATATCAACTCGCTTCTCTTTGACAAGAATATCTCGGGACTTTTCCCTCACCGCCAGAGTATATCCGCTTTGGATTACTTCTGCTCGTCTTCTTAGCTACGGGAAAGACTTGAAGAAATTTGAGGGGGAAAATATCCCCCCCCTCTTCTACGCTGCTCCCCCCAAATTCAAAAGCAGGCGGAGCAGGTCGCAAAGCTCCTCAAACAGCAAGTCTTTCTTTTTCCTCAACTCGAAGATTCGTTAAGGTAGCTCCTATAAGGCTCCTTCGAGGAAAGTCCCTCGATACCCGTAAACTCAACAGTCTAATACTTTCCTGGGTATTATTGAAAATATAAAATTTATTTAGCTACCGTATTATATTTTTGGTTTTACCTCTCTCCCTCTTTAATTATTATAATTCTTAATTCTTAATTCTATCATTTGCTTGACAAAAAGATTTAAAAGTTGTATTTTAACAAAAGAAGATTAGCTCTTTGAAAAAATAAGTAGCGGGTTAAAACAGGGGGTGGC
>JAYEHT010000123.1:0-14804 GCA_034659655.1 Candidatus Aerophobota bacterium
GAGGGAGTGGACCATAAAAAAAGGCTCCACCGCTCCTACGGCAGCAGGTGCTATCCACACAGACCTTGAAAGAGGATTTATTCGAGCGGAAGTGATGAAATATGAGGACCTTATCAAGTTCGGTAGTGAATCCGGTGTAAGGGGGGCGGGAAAATACATAGTAAAGGGTAAAGATTATATAGTTGAAGATGGGGATATAATAAGGATAAGGTTTAATGTATAAAAGCCGATTTTTCTTACCTAAACAGCCTGTGAATTAAAGGTTCCTTTGACTAAGTTGTTTATAAGAGTTTGTCCTTTACCTAATCCTCTAATCCTTTATTCCTTTTAATCCTGCCTTCATTTGACTCCCACATTTTTTGTTGTATAATTTAGTCATTGGTGAGAAGCTTGCAGTAAGTTTAAAGAATCTGAGTATTACGGGGTGTAGCGCAGTCTGGCAGCGCACTTGCTTTGGGAGCAAGGGGTCGTGAGTTCAAATCTCACCGCCCCGACCAACTTAGACCTTCCCGGAGTGAAGAGATATTGAATTTGCCTTTGCTCAAAAGATGAGCGAAGTTGTTGCTTCCCCTCCTTAAAAATAGGCAAAGACAAGGTTAGAAAACCCCGCTTATCGTATAAGGCTCTTTCGGGGAAATTCCATTGATGCCTTCAATGGATTAATTTATATTAATCTAAACAGGATTAACCATAAGATGATAGATAAAGATTTCGAGCGACTTTACCACGGTTACGTGTCAAGTTATTTGACATTTCCTGAAGGAAGTGTTATAATTAATAAGTTTCATTAATAACTATTAAAAAGAGGTGTATAGATGTCAGAAGAAGGAACGGTCAAATGGTTTGATGACCGTAAAGGTTATGGGTTTATCTCACGAGCAAACGGGGAAGATGTTTTCGTGCATTTTTCCAACATTGCTAAGGAGGGATTCAGGAGTCTGAAGGAAGGTGATAAGGTATCCTTTGACGTGCAGGAGACCGAAAGAGGCCTTCAGGCAGTTAATGTAGTGCCAAGTTAGGAGGTAGAGACAAATGACCCAGCTGAATGATTATAGTTGAAATTAAAAGTTGAAACTTTGTCTTTGATTATAAAAGTTCGGCTGGGATACCCATCTTAGGTATAAATAAACAAACCTACAGAATCTGGTTTAGAATACAATAGCGGCATAATATTTTCCTTTAAAAAATATTCAGTATCAGAGTAATCAATTTTATTTTGCCGTTTTAGCAGAAACGTATATAATGAAAAGCGAATACGCTCATCATTCATTATTTGGGCTATCGCCCAGTTAAGAAATTATTGATAGAAAATTGACTGTCTCTCCTGCCGGTTATCCCAACCTAATCTGTCCAGTCATGGAGGTTTAATCCAAGAAAATGCTCCTGAGAATGTCGGAGTAGGCAGACAATTGTTAGCTAATCGGCATGGAAAATAAAATTCCATTTATTGAATCAGCCAACAGTAGCGGATGAGAGAACTCGTTTGTCTTATGACTAATATGTAAATGATTTAATGATTATATTTTGAGGAGGAGAAAATGATTACCTTTGATGATTTTAAAAAGTTAGAAATAAGAATTGGAAAGGTTTTATCTGCTGAGAGAGTTGAAGGAACAGATAAACTAATGAAATTAGAAGTTGATTTGGGAACAGAAAAAAGGGAGCTTGTTGCAGGAATAGCTGAGTTTTTTGAACCCGCCCATCTTATTGGAAAAGAGATGCCGGTTCTTGTAAATTTAGAACCAAGAAAATTTAAAGGGATTGAAAGTCAAGGTATGATTCTTGCGGTAGAGGTGAATGAGAAACCAATTCTTTTGTATCCGGAAGAAGAAGTTCCTCCTGGAAGTGTTATAAAATAATTATCGTCTTTTGGTTCTCTAATGGGGCGAGCGCAACAAAAAGTGAGTGAAAATGAGAAGAAAAGGTAAAGAAATCAAAGATAAAAATGCAATAGAATCTATAATAAAAAGGGCAACTGTTTGCAGAATTGCTTTGTCTGAAAACAATGTACCATATATTGTTCCACTTAGTTTCGGTTATAAAGATAACTGTTTATATTTCCATTCTGCTAAGGAAGGTAAAAAAATAGATATAATTAAAAAAAATAATAATCTCTGTTTTGAATTTGATATTGAGAACGAATTAGTGAAAGCGGAAGATGCGTGTAATTGGGATATGAAATATTATAGTGTTATCGGATGTGGGAAAGCTTTTTTAGTTGAGGATTTTGAGGAAAAAAGGGAGGCTTTAGATATTATAATGGAACATTATTCTGGTAAATCATCGTTTGAATATCCCGAAAAAACAGTCAGTAATGTAGCAATTATTAAAGTAAAAATAGAAAGTATGAGTGGAAAAAAGTCAGGGTACTGATGGTGTCCTTTTATGAAGTGAGTGATGAAGATATGATTGACTTTAATAAATATGAGGTTTTGAGTTTTGACTGTTATGGAACGCTTATTGATTGGGAGAACGGCATCTTAACAGCGCTAAAACCATCTCTTGCGGCTTATACTATAAATCTGAGCGATGAGCAGATTCTCGGTCTTTATGCTGAAATTGAACCGAAGGTAGAAAAAGGTGAATTTGTTAAGTATAGAGAGGTTCTTAGAAAAGTGATGGGAGAGCTGGGTAGCAAACTTGGATTTGTGCCTTCCCCTTCCGAGCTGGACTGCCTCCTCAACTCGCTAAAGAACTGGATGCCCTTTCCTGATACAGTCGAGGCGCTGCAAATCCTGAAGAGAACGTTTAAGCTTGCTATCATTTCCAATATAGACGATGACCTCTTTGCCTTGTCTGCAAAGCACCTCAAAGTTGAATTTGACTACATCATAACGGCGGAACAGGCAAAAAGTTATAAACCCTCATTACATAATTTCAAATTTGCCATAGAGAGAATGGGCATTTCGCCTGAAAAGGTTTTACACATTGCACAGAGCATTTATCATGACATTATTCCGGCAAAGAGATTAGGTCTATCAACCGTCTGGATTAACAGGAGAAAAAGCAGGGAAGGACCTGGAGCAACACCGCCAGCAAGTGCTCACCCTGACCTTGAAATATCAGATTTAAGAGCATTGGTTTCTATTATAGGATTAGATTCGCAATAATAGTATGCCAAAACTTCACTCTTTTCGTCGACAATCCTGCGCTGGTGAGATGAAATTATTAAAAAACCAGGGAGATTTTATAAAATGACTCAGTATGGAGCAAAGAAAGTATCTAATCGAAGGCGAATTAGCTATCGCAAAAAATCAGCTGCGACAATTAAACGCAGGAGAAGAAAAGGGAGAAAAAAGATTTGAGCCTAAATTTTCTAACCTATAATCAAGATACATCTCACTTAGAGAAAAGACAGCAAATAATTACAGAATGAAAGAATGTAAGTGGTTCCCGGTATGTCCAATGAAGAGTTTCTATGAGGAGGGGAGATTGGATAAAAAGTGGATTGAGCTATACTGCAGAGGAGATTGGGAAAGCTGTGTAAGGTATCAGATGGAGGAAAGAGGAGAATTCCATCCGGACTGGATGCTCCCGGATGGAAGTATTGATGAGAAATTGAAAAGATAAAACTTTCCTCACGCAGATTTAGTGTGAGCTTAATAGAGAGGCGAGTGACGTTTTATTTATCATCTCCAGGGAAAATACTTCTCCAAAGTGTTTAATAAAGTTATCGGTAAGCTCGGCTAATTTTACCTCTCCTTTTCTGTTATCTTCAAAATTAGTTAATCTTTCTAAAGAA
Source organism: Candidatus Aerophobota bacterium (assembly GCA_034659655.1). Classification (GTDB taxonomy): domain Bacteria; phylum Aerophobota; class Aerophobia; order Aerophobales; family JAGGXI01; genus JAGGXI01. The sequence continues at coordinate 3,743 of JAYEHT010000123.1, forward strand.
GTCATTTCCCTATCTTTAATTCCACAGGGATTGATCATATTAAAGTAAGAAAAATTCGGATTTACATTAAGGCAAAAACCGTGAAAACTTATCCAGCGTTTAACCCCAATCCCTATGGCTGCTATCTTCTCATTTCCTACCCATACTCCCGTATATCCCTCTATTCTTTTAGATCGAACTCCATAATCTTTTAAAAGACGAATTATTACTTCTTCCAGATTGCGAAGATAAAGATGAATATCTTTACCTTTGCTTTTTAAATCTATAATAGGATAGCCTACAAGTTGACCGGGACCATGATAGATTACATCTCCTCCCCGGTCTATCTCGTAAATTTTGATCCCTCTTTTTTTTAACTCTTCTTCAGAAACTAAAATATTTCCTTTCCCCCCTTTTCTTCCAATAGTAAAAACAGGATTATGCTCATTTAGAATCAAAACATCGGGGATTTCTCCCTTCATTCTTTTATTTACCAATTTTTTTTGCAGATTATAAACACCAGAGTAATCTCTTAGCCCGAGATTTAAAATCCAGCATTCACCCTTAGAGGCTGCCATTTTATGTTCCTTCATTGCTATTTAGTAACATATAAATGCTAAATGTCAAGAATTTCTCGGTCCCTCGATACCTATATAAATCCCCGAACTAATACTTTCTTATAATGATCAAGAAAAAAAGGATTAGAAGAGAAAGGATTAAAGGATTTGCAATTTTGCAAAAATAGTGAAAATATAGTATAATTTTATCAAAGCAAAATTGAGGAGGTGATAAGAGATGGAAAAAAGAGAGATGTTGGTTAAAGAAGTAATGAGAACCGAGCCTGTAAAGGTGAGAGAGTCCACTACTCTAAAAGAGTTAATGGCGGTTTTTTATAAATTTACTTTTCATACTATTCCTGTTGTAAGAAGTGATAATAAACTTGTGGGAATTGTTGCCCTGGAGGATATTTTGAAGATTTTTCAACCGTACCCTCCCCATATTTCAGAGATGCTTAAAAGAACCCCTTTTTTGGATGTATATGAGGATATAGAACTTTTAGATGCGGACATCCCCCCTGAAATGGGAACGCTTTGTATAGTTAAGGATTTAATGAATGTGAATGTAGTAACTATAGATAAGGAAGCAATAACAGGTGAGGCTCTTTCCTTAATGAAATTACATCAATTAAGGAGATTGCCTGTTGTTGATAAAGAGGGGTTTTTAATAGGTATTATCAGCCTTTTTGATATTATCTTAGCTGTATTTAGGGAAAAGGGAGTCCTTTAAATCAAATAAGATGAATTTAGTATTAGCTATAGGAATATTGGTAATAGCTGGATTTTTTGGTGGTCTCCTTGCCCGAAAAATCAAATTTCCCACCATTAGCGGTTATATTATTATAGGTATGTTACTGAGCCCATCAATTTTAAACATTATGCCCGAGGAACTGATAAGTGGGAGATTAAGTGTAATTACTGATATCGCCCTGGGAATTATTGCTTATCTTGTAGGAGGAAGTCTTAATTTGAAAAGATTAAAAAAGATAGGGAAAAGTATTATTTTAATTACTCCTTTTGAGGCAGCAGGAGCCTGGATTTTCGTTGCTTTATTAGTATCCTTTTTTGGGTTTTTTAAAGAGGGATTTAGTATCAATTTTTATCAAGTTTATTTACCTGTAGCCATAATTATTGGTGCTGTATCCTGTGCTACTGCTCCTGCGGCAACAATGGCTATAATTCATGAATACAGGGCAAAAGGCCCTTTGACTACCACATTATTAGGTGTGGTTGCTTTAGATGATGCATTTGCCATTGCTGCCTATGCTATTGCTACAAGCATTACAGCAATAATAATTATCGGCATTAAAAGTGTTTCTTTATATCAAATGCTGATATTCCCAATATTTGATATTTTTGGTTCCATACTAGTAGGTGCAGTCTTCGGGTTTGGGCTAATTTACATATCTCATTTTGCTAAAACAAGGCAGAGATTATTGGTTGTAGTTTTTGGGATGATTTTGTTATGCATTGGGGTAGCAAAAATTTTAAATATTTCCGCTCTTTTAGCAAATATGGCTATGGGTTTTATTGTAGTAAATAAGATGGGAAAAAATGAAAATATGTTTAAAGTTATCGATGATATTGAAGATGTAATCTTTGCTATGTTTTTTACCTTAGCGGGGGCGCATTTTGATTTAGGAGTGATGAGAACTGCAGGAATATTAGCTGTATCGATCGTTGTAGGGAGATGCGCTGGCAAATTTATAGGAGCAAGAATAGGTGCATCTGTTTCTCAGGCTCCTCTCGTGGTCAAAAAATATTTGGGCTTCGGTTTGATGCCAAAAGCTGGGGTTACTATAGGGCTGGCCATTTTAGCCAGCGAGCATCCTGCTTTTTCAAATATAGGAAATCTAATGATGAGCAGTATATTAGCCTCGGTTATTATAAATGAGTTAATTGCTCCACCTATGACAAAATACGCTATTTTTAAAGCCGGCGAGGCAAAAAGTTCTTAATCATCCGGACATATGTCCTAAACAGAAAGTATTAGAATCTGGGTAGATGAGTGAATGAGTAAATGGGGAAAAGAATATCCCATCAACTCATTTACCCATCATCCCATTATCTCATCAACAGCGGATATACTCTGGCGGTGAGGGAAAAGTCCCGAGATATTCTTAAAAAGAGAAAATTATATGAAGCATTTAACTCCGATTAAATGGATAATCCTTCTTTTATTACTATCTTTTCCTCTCTTATTTTTTCTTCGAATCCGCAGGGAGAAACCCCAAAAGGTCATTTTTCCTGAGGGTAGCTCCTATATTGCCTATTTTTCTCCTCAAGACCATCTTTATCCTCATCTAATTTATTTGATAAAAAAAGCTAAAACAAGTATTTACGCTGCTTTTTATAAAATAGAACTTAAAGAGGTAGCTCGAGCATTAGTGGAAGCTCATAAAAGAGGGGTAAAAGTAAAGATTTTCGCTGATGATTTAACCTCTGAAGATGAGGATTCACAGTTTTCTTACCTTAAAAGTTTTGGTTTAATTAGAAAAGATGGGGACCCGGAGAGTTTTATGCATCATAAATTCTGTCTAATTGATGAGGAGCTGGTTTGGGCAGGCTCTTTTAACCCTACGCCTTCGGGATCTTTGAGGGAAAATAATAATGTAGTAGTAATTAAATCTTCTCCCCTCACTTCCCATTTCATTGAGGAGTTCAACAGATTATGGGAAGGAGATGCTCCTTTCTCTAAAAATAAGGTTGAAGCAGAGAAACTCTATACTTATAAACCTCAGGAGAAAATATCTGTAAATGGTGCAGGTATAGAGGTATACTTTTCTCTCCTGAACAATCCTGAAAAAGCTATCATTGAAGAGTTAAGAAAGGCTAAAAGAAGTATCCATTTTGCCCTTTTTTCTTTTACTTCTCCAGAAATTGCCCATCTTCTCATCCATAAATATGCAGAAAATATAGAAGTTAAGGGAATAATGGAAAAAGATCAGGATAGCTTTTTCTCGCGATATCATCCCCTGAAAAAATTAAAAATGGAAGTAAGATGGGATAAAAATTTCTATCTTATGCATCATAAGTTCTTCATTATTGATGGGGAGGTAGTGATCACAGGTTCATTTAATCCTACCCGGCATGCTAATTATAAGAATAGAGAAGATTTATTAATAATCCACTCTTTATCTTTAGCCAGAAGATACGAGGATGAATTTCAAGGTATGTGGAAAAAGTGGTATGAATAAAGAATGAAGAATTTGACGAAAGGAAAACTTATGCTAAAATAAAGGCAAAATAAGTTGAGGTAAACGTAACGATGAAAGTAGCTTTAATTATGGCAGGGGGGTTTGGGAAAAGGTTATGGCCAGAAAGTAGAGTGAGTTATCCAAAGCAGTTCTTAAATGTGAATGGGAAAGAGAGTCTCTTGCAGGCATCTTATAGAAGAGCAACACATACTTTTGGTTCAGGTAATACCTATATAGTAACAAGAAAGGAATTAGAGGAACCAATTGTTCTTCACCTACCCGAGCTTTCTCGAGATAATGTTATTGTTGAACCTCAAGGGAAAGATACGGCTCCCTGTATCGGTTTTTCGAGTATCTGGATAAAAGAAAAAAGAGGGGATATTCCTATTATAGTGCTTCCTGCCGACCATGTGATAAAGGATGAGGAAAAATTCGCTCATGTTATCCTTACAGCGGCTCAGCAAGCAGAAAAAGGTTTTCTGGTAACCATTGGCATTAAGCCTACACGAGTTGAGACCGGATACGGTTATCTCCAGATAGGAAAGGAGATAAGAAAATTGAATGATTTTTCTCTTTTTAAAGTGGATAGATTTACAGAAAAGCCCTCCTATAAAAAAGCAAAGGAATTCTTTGAGCAGGGTAATTTCTTGTGGAACGCGGGAATTTTTGCATGGAAACCAAGCATTATCTTAAAAGAGATAAAAAGATTCCTCCCCGATCTTTATAGAGGACTAAACAAAATTGAAAAAGCTCTAAAAATGAATAAGGAGAAGGAGATAATAAAGAAGGCCTATTCTTCTTTTCCTAAGATTTCTATCGATTATGGAATAATGGAAAAATCTTCTTCTGTGGTAGCTGTACCTGCTGACTGTTTTTTCTGGGATGATATAGGCAACTGGCAATCTTTAGAAAGAATTCTCTCAAAAGATAAAGAGGGGAACATTGAAAGAGGACTAATTAAAGGAAGCAAAAATAATAATTGCACATTAATAAATAGAGAAGACAAGATTTTGGGGGCAATTGGACTTTCCAACTTGATCATCATTAATACGAAAAATGGAATTTTAGTAGTGAATAAAGGAGAAACACAAAAGGTAAAAGATTTAGTAGATGAGCTCCTCAATGATGAGAGATTAAAAAAATATGTCCAATAATTTAACAGATTTTCGCCTGAATCGAATTTCTAAAGAAATGGAGAAAAAAAGAGTAGATGCTCTTTTGATTACTAATCCTTACAATGTCTTATATCTTACCGGCTCATCTGTTGAAGGAAATATACTTTTTACCTCACAAAGAAGATTCTTTATTACCACACCTCTTTTTTCCGAAGAAGTAAACAATAAGATGCCCGGCTGGGAAGTAGTTATCTATAAAGATACTTTTGAGAAGAGACTGAATAAATTATGGAGAGAATTAAAGGGAAAAAGTTTAGGATTTGAGGATGCTTACCTTTCTTATAAAAGATACAAAAAAATAAAACAGATTCCAGAGAGGATGATTCCCTGTTCTAAATTGTTAGAAGACCTCAGAATAGTAAAAGATAAAAAAGAGATATCTTTTATAAAAAAAGCTTCACAAATAACCGAACAGACTTTCAGGTATCTAGAGAGTCTGCTTCATCCAGGGTTAAGCGAAAAGGAACTCTCAATAGAAGCGGTATATTTTATAAGAAAAAAGGCGGAGGAAGAATCTTTTCCTCCTATAATTCTTTTTGGAGAAAGAACCTCTCTTTGTCATGGAAGACCCGGTGAAAGAAAATTAAAGGAAAATGAGCTTGTTCTTATGGATATAGGAGTTAAGGTGGGAGGATACTGTTCCGATTTAACAAGGACTATCTTTTTTGGTGATGTAGAAGAAGATTGGCAGAAAATTTATGAGACAGTAGTAGAAGCACAAGAAAAGGGTATGGAAAGTATAAAACCAGGGGTTGTCTCCTCCTGGATAGACAAGGTAGTCAGAGGAAAGATAAAAGAGGCAGGTTATGGCAATGCTTTTGTCCACAATACAGGTCACGGAGTAGGATTGGAAATTCACGAAGAACCTTTTATCTCTCCCCAATCAAAAAGGTTACTAAAGGAAGGTATGGTGTTCACTGTGGAACCAGGGATATATCTAGAGGGCAAGGGAGGAGTAAGAGTGGAAAAGATGGTAGTAGTAACCAAAAAGGGGGGGGAGATTCTCGGATGATTACGGCCAACGATCTCAGGAATGGAATGAGTATAGATATAAACGGTATTCTTTATGCAGTTGAGGAATTTCAACATGTAAAGCGGGGTAGAGGAGGTGCTTTTGTACGCACCAAACTTAAAAATCTTCAAACTTCTCAAATTATTAAAAAAAATTTCCAACCTGATGAGAAGATAAAGGATGCTTTTATTGAGGAGAAGAGCGCTCAATATCTTTACAGAGAAAAGGATGATTTTTATTTTATGGATTTAGAGACCTTTGAGCAGAGAGTAGTCTCTAAAGAGAGTCTTGGTGATAAAATGGGCTTTTTCCGGGAAAATATAAAGGTGACTCTTCGCCTTTATGAGGGGAAAGTAATAGGAGTAGAGCTTCCTAATTTTGTAGAGCTTAAGGTAAAAAAATCTTCCCCCGGAGTTAAGGGAGATACTGTAGGCACAGCTACTAAACCAGTAGTTCTGGAGACCGGTTATGTTTTAAAGGTCCCTCTATTTGTAAAAGAGGGAGATATGGTTTGTATAGATACAAGATCCGGGGAATATATCGGCAAGAAATAGGAGCAAAAAAAATGGATTTTGAGGAGCTTAAAAAACTTATCGAGATTTTTGAATCCTCCTCTCTTTCTGAGCTGGAGGTAAAAGAGGGAGGGGTCTGTTTTAAATTAGCTAAACGGACACAGACCGAGAATAGAAAAGAGCTCTCTTTTCCCCAAATAGAGTCCAAAGAGAAGGAAAAAAAGAGAGAAGGAATTTATGTACGCTCTCCTTTAGTGGGAACCTTTTACAGAGCTCCCTCACCCGGCGAGAAGCCTTTTGTAGAGGTAGGAGATGGGGTTTCTCCGGATCAAACTCTCTGTATTATTGAAGCAATGAAAGTAATGAATGAGATTACCTCCGAAAATAAGGGTAAAATCAAAAACATACTTGTGGAGAACGGGGAACCGGTAGAATATAATCAGGAATTATTTCTTATAGAGGAGCAGTAGTTGTTTAGTAAGATTCTTGTGGCTAATCGGGGTGAGATTGCTCTAAGGATAATAAGAGCTTGTAAAGAGTTGGGGGTGAGCACGGTAGCAGTATTTTCGAAGGAGGATGAAAACTCACTTCCCGTGCGTTTTGCTGATGAGGCTATATGTATTGGTCCCCGTGAGCCAACAAAAAGTTATCTTAATATTCCTCAGATAGTTAGTGCTGCTGAAATAGCTGGAGCAGAAGCTATCCATCCCGGATACGGATTCTTAGCTGAAAATGAGCAGTTTTCAGAGATTTGTCGTTCTTCAGGAATAAACTTTATAGGTCCTCCTCACGAAGTAATTAAGAAGTTAGGTAATAAAGTAGAGGCACGTAATATTTTATCTAAGGCGGGCATTCCTGTAATACCAGGGTCGGAAGAAGTGATAAAGGATAAAATGGAAGTTAGGAAAGCATCTTCCCTTATTGGTTATCCTCTGATTTTGAAAGCAGCTCTGGGAGGAGGAGGAAGAGGAATGCGCGTAGTAAAAGAGGAAAAAGATTTAGAAGTAATGTTCAATTTAGCTCAACAGGAAGCAAAAGCTTCTTTTGGGGAAGCCAGTGTTTATATGGAGAAGTATATAAGCAGAGCCCGACACATTGAGTTTCAGATACTTGCCGACGAATACGGGAACATTCTCCATTTTGGGGAGAGAAATTGTTCTATTCAAAGAAGGTATCAGAAGTTAATAGAGGAATCTCCCTCTCTTGTTTTAGATGATTCTCTGCGTGAAAAAATGGGAGAGGTTGCTGTAAAAGTAGCCAAAGTGCTTGGCTATAGGGGAGCAGGGACAGTAGAGTTTTTATTGAATGATGCCGGAGACTTCTATTTTATGGAGGTAAATACTCGTCTCCAGGTGGAGCATCCAGTAACAGAGGTGGTTACCGGTAAAGACCTGGTTAAAGACCAGATCAGGATAGCTGGAGGAGAAAAATTAGCATACAGGCAGAAGGATATAAAAATTCAGGGTTTTTCTGTAGAGTGCCGTATTAACGCAGAAGACCCTGAAAGAAATTTTACCTCTTCTCCAGGAAAAATTACTGCTTTTCATCTTCCCGGGGGTCCTGGCGTAAGAGTGGATACCCACATTTTCAATGACTACCATGTCTCCCCTTCATATGATTCCCTTCTGGCTAAACTTATTACCTGGGGAGAAAATAGAAATGAAGCAATTGTTCGAATGAGGAGAGCATTAGAAGAGTTTGTTATTGAAGGGGTAAAAACTACTATTCCTTTTCATCAGATGATAATAGATGATGAGCATTTTAGAAGCGGTGAGTTTTATATAGACTTTGTGGAAGAGAAGCTAAGGAAAAAGCAGGATTAAAATACAGGATTAGAGGATTAAAAACCGAGGAAAAAATGATAAAAAAAGAGGGTTATGAGGTAGAAAAAAAGGTATTAGTTGAGCTTATCAGAAAATCTCTTGCCCAGGTGAAGGGGGTTCATTCTATTCAAAGGGGATTGTGGGGGAAAAGTATTGAAATAAAGGAACTTAAGGAAGGAATCGAAATTTCTTTGGGATTGATTATTAGAGAGGGCAGTGCTGTTCCTCAAACTGTTCGAGATGTTCAAAAAAAGGTAAAAGATGAGATAGAAAAGACTTTAGAAACATCTGTAAAAAAGGTGGATGTTAAAATAAAAGGGATTAAATCTTAAGTGTGAGGAGGGAGAGAAATGCGAACGTATAAAAAAATTTTATGGGGAATAGAGATAGGTGTTTTTGCTTTTCTTTGCCTGGGAGCAGTTTTAGTTATTAAAGGGATCATTCCCAGATTCGTTATTCTGGGAATGCTTACTGCTCTTGAAGAGAAGCTGATAATAAGAGTGAGTATCTTAGCTGCTTTTGCTTTCCTCTTTGTCCTTAATTTCCTCCTGCCATTTTTAATTAAGCCAGGGTCGGGAGAGGGTGGTGCTGTTATTCCTTTAAAGAACCCCCTGGGAGAGGTGGAGATCTCACAAAAAGCCATCTCTGGTTTCATCCAGAGAATAGGTAAGGAGATTGAAGGAATTGAGGATGTTGGAGCAAAGATTAAGTCCAGTGAAGAAGGGGTAGATGTTTTTTTAACTCTATCTGCTAAAACTCAAGGAGAGATTCCCCGGTTAATGGATGAACTTCAGACAGTTGTAAAGAATTATCTCAATAATACTATAGGTATTGAAAATGTTAGAGAAATAAAGGTAAGAGTAGCTAAGATCCTTTAGTGAGGGGGAGAATTTTTGAAGAAGGCTATTCTTGAAATAAGAGGAAAAATATTTTTCTCCCTTTTTCTTCTTTTTTTACCTCTAATTGCTTCAGCTGAGTTTAATCATCCTGAGCTTGACTGGAGAGAGATATCCACTCCCCATTTTCTCATTTATTATCATCAAAAAGAGGAAGCATTTGCCGAAGCCGCAGCAAGAGTTGCTGAAGAGGTCTATCCTCATATCACCTCTGATTTAGGATTTAAACCTTCCCGAAAAACTCCCATTATTATTGAAAATTACAATGATATTAGCGGTGGATATACTCTTGCGATGACGGGAAAAATAGTCATTCAGGCTCAATCTAATCCGGCCCGGACTTGTGGGAATCTATCCTGGGTCAGGGAAGTTCTCGCTCATGAGTTTACCCATGTGGTCACTTTTGCTGCTATCGAGGAATCTATCTTTCCCTTACGAAGAGCAATGGCTAATCTTGTTCTTCCTATGTGGTTTATAGAAGGTCTCGCTCAATATGAGGGGGAAGAGTGGCATTCTTTAAAAGAGATGATGGTAAAAGATGAAGTTAAAGAGGGGAAAATTATGTCGGAGGGAGAGTTAGGAGCTTTCTATTTTTTTGAAGGGTGGGGAAGAATCTCCGGCTATTATCAATCGGAAAGTTTTGTCCACTATATCTTCCAGACTTACGGTAAGGATAAAATATCTGAAATTTTAGCTAACCTTCGTCATCAGCCCATCTTTCAATTTATAGGAGAGTTTGCTATTCCATCCGGGGAAATGGCTCTTTATCCTCTTCCTCAGTTTCTCAATTTTGACCAAGCCTTAAAAGATGTGATTGGCAAGGATTCTGTTGCCCTTTATAAGGAATGGCGAGATTGGATAATAGATAAGTATAGTCAGGAGGAGCTTTGCAGCCTCTTGTTTACGCCGGAGAGACTTTTAACTTCTCAAGGAAGGAAAAATAAGCATCCTGTTTTTTCGCCTTCGGGAGATAAAGTAGCTTTTGTCTCCGATAAAGGATACGATTATGCCATCTTTGACCTTTATTTATTGGATCTTAAAACCGGGAGGATAAAAAGACTGGATAAGCAGGTTAATCCTTTTGTCTCTTTTTCTCCTGATGGGAAAAAGATTATTTATTCAAAAACAGGGTTTTGTCCTTTCCGACGCTCCTTTTTAAAAGATTTATATCTTATCAATATTAATACGGGGGAAAGTAATCAGCTAACTTATGGTTTAAGAGCATCACAGCCATCTTTTTCTCCTGATGGGAAAAGAGTGGTCTTCGTGAAAAGCGAGGGAGGAAATTCTAATCTTTATTTACTCGAGAGAAAGACAAAAAAACTTTCTCCCTTAACCAGAAGCGGCGATGGATTGACTCAAAATTTCTCTCCCTCTTTTTCTCCTCAAGGCGATAAGATTGCCTTTGCTTCTTTTCGCAAGGGAAGAAGAGATATCTACCTTTTAAATCTAAAAAATAAATGTAGTGTTCCCCTTACCTTAGATAAAGCGGATGACCGCTCTCCTACTTTCTCAGCTGATGGAGATAAAGTCTACTTTATCTCTAACCGTGAGGAGGGAACATTTAACCTCTATTCGATAGACCTGAAAGAGAAGAAAAAAGTAAAAAGGGAGACTAAAGTAAAAGGAGGGGTATTCGAGCCTGCTCTATCTTTAGATGGGAAAAATATTGCTCTTTCTGTTTACCATAAAGGAAAATTCTCTCTTTATCTTCTTCCCCTTAAAGATTTAAGAGGAGAGGAGTTAACTCTTGCTGAAGAGGAGAATGAAGAGTCTGATAAACATGAAGTAAAGAAAAGTAGTAGCTATTCCTCCTCTCCTTATCGGGCTCAGATTAAACTCCGGTATGTGCTTCCCTGGATCTCCTTTGATGGATATCGCTCTTTTCTCTCTCTTGAAGGATACGCTTCA
>JAYEHT010000124.1:0-14702 GCA_034659655.1 Candidatus Aerophobota bacterium
TAGAATGCCTGACTGTCGATCAGGAGGTCGCGAGTTCGAGTCTCGTCGGCCCCGCCAGGCCGAGGTAGCTCAGTTGGGTAGAGCACAGGACTGAAAATCCTGGTGTCCGCGGTTCGATTCCGCGCCTCGGCATCAGGCCGACGTAGCTCAAAGGAAGAGCAGCTGATTCGTAATCAGCAGGTTGTAGGTTCAATTCCTATCGTCGGCTCCAAAAACTATCTATTCATCAGAGGCCGAGAGATGAATCTCAGCATATTTTAATTCTAAGATGCATTCCAATTATTATCCGAATATAATCGAAAAAAAATGGCAGAAATTCTGGGAGGAGAAAAAACTTTTCTCTTGCGAAAAAGACGAGGGCAAGAAAAAATACTATCTCCTGGAAATGTTCCCTTACACCTCTGGCAGCCTTCATATAGGTCATATAAGAAATTACACCATAGGGGATGTATTGGCCAGATATAAAAAGATGCGGGGTTATAATGTGCTTCATCCCATTGGATTCGATGCTTTTGGTCTACCTGCCGAAAATGCTGCTATTGAAAAAAATATCCAACCCAGAGAGTGGACCTATCGTAATATAAATCAGATAAGAAGCCAGCTTAAAAGATTGGGATTTTCCTATGACTGGGAAAGAGAAGTCATAACCTGTGATAAGGATTATTATAAATGGAATCAATGGTTCTTCTTAAAATTATATGAAAAGGGGTTGATTTATAGAAAGAAATCCGCCGCCAATTGGTGTCCAAACTGCCAGACTGTTCTGGCTAACGAACAGGTGATGAACGGTCACTGTTATCGATGCGGTACAGAAGTCTCCATAAAGAAATTTCCTCAATGGTTTCTTAAAACTACCGACTATGCCGAGGAGCTTCTCCGGGGAATAGAAAACCTTGAAGGATGGCCCTTTGCAGTTAAAAAGATGCAAACAAACTGGATTGGGCAAAGCGAGGGAATGGAAATCAAATTTAGGTTATCCGATAATTCCGCCCAGATCCCTGTATTTACTACCCGTCCGGATACAGTCTTTGGAGCAACCTATATAGTTCTTTCTCCTCAACACCCTCTCGTAAGAGAGATTATCAAAAAAAAACCACAAATAAGAGGCAAAGTGGAGCTAATGAAGAAAGACCAGCTAAAAAAAGAGGAGATTGAGAAAAAAGGTATTTTCAGCGGCTTTGAGGTTATAAATCCGGTCGATCAAGAAAAGATGCCCTTATGGATAGCCAATTATGTTCTTGTTGAATACGGGACAGGTGCGATTATGGCCGTGCCAGCTCACGACCAGCGAGATTTTGAGTTCGCTAAAAAATATAATTTACCTATAAAAGTGGTTATTCACCCTTCAGGCTCAAATCTTAAAAAAGATAATATAAAAGAAGCTTATACAGAAGAAGGAGTTATGATTAATTCAGCCCAATTTAATAATTTAACGAGTGAGGAAGGGAGAAAAGAGATAAGCAAGTGGATGGAAAAAGAGAAGATAGCCTCGCATAAAGTAAATTATAAACTGCGAGATTGGTGTATCTCTCGCCAGAGATACTGGGGAACTCCTATCCCTATTATACACTGTAAAAAATGCGGCGTACTACCTGTACCCGAGGGAGACCTGCCGGTCATTCTTCCCTCAAATGTTAAGATTACAGGCAAGGGAGGTTCTCCTTTAAATAAAGCCTCTTCTTTTTTAGATTGTAGGTGTCCTCAATGCGGTGGCCAGGCAAAACGAGAGACAGATACTATGGATACTTTTGTAGATTCCTCCTGGTATTTTTTGCGTTACACAAGTAAAAACCGAGGACATCTACCTTTCGATACCCGGGAAGCAAACTACTGGATGCCTGTAGACCAGTATGTGGGAGGAGTAGAGCATGCTATACTTCACCTCCTATATTCACGCTTTTTTACAAAAGCACTGCGAGACCTTGGGCTCATCCAGATAAAAGAGCCTTTCAAAAAATTACTCACTCAAGGTATGGTTGTAAAAGATGGAGCAAAAATGTCAAAATCAAAGGGTAATGTAGTAGAACCGGGTAAAATAATTGAAAAATACGGAGTAGATGCCTTAAGAGGATTTATCTTATTTGCTGCTCCTCCCCAAATCGACCTCGAATGGAAAGAAGAGGGATTAGAAGGAATAGAAAGGTTCTTAAAAAGAGTATGGAAAATAACTGTTCAATGGATAGAATTTAAAAATCAGAAAGCAATTGAAGACTCTTTATTTAAAGAGACAGAATCTATGAGAATATATCGTCCGGGATTAAAAAATGAAGAGAAAAATTTACAGAGAATAGTTCATCATACAATAAAAAAAGTTAGCGAGGATATTGAAAAAAGATACCATTTCAACACCGCCCTTGCCTCACTTATGGAACTGGTCAATTTTCTTTACAGGTACCCTCACAAAAAGAGCTCTATTTACAGAGAAGCACTCTCTATCCTCATCCTCTTATTATCGCCCTTTACTCCTCATATCTGTGAGGAGTTGTGGCAAAGGATGGGAAGTAAAGGAAGTATCTTTACATACCGGTGGCCTACCTATAAAAAGGAATTTCTTAAAAAGGAAGAGGTTACTGTGGTAGTCCAGATTAATGGAAAACTGAGGGATAAGATTAATGTTTTAGCAGGGGAAAAAGATAAGAAAATAGAAAATATAGCTCTGAAGAGGGATAAAATAAGAAAATATACTCGGGGAAAAACAGTAAAAAAGACATTTTATGTTCCCGATAAACTCATAAATATAGTTATAGAGTAAGCTATGTGGAATCTCACCCGTGAGGAATATATAGTCTTTCTATTTTTAACAGGAGCTTTTTTAGTGGGTATGGGGATAAAGCTTACCGGCGGGATTCCTCACGCTGATAGCCTTCCTCAATCTCAAAAATCAGTTAAGGTAAAAATAAGTGGAGCCGTAAGAAGACCAGGATGGTATAATCTGCCCGAGAAAAGCCTTCTCATTGAAGGAATTAAGAAAGCAGGGGGAGTTTTACCTCAAGCAGATTTAAATGAATTAAAATTGAGCTCGTTCTTAAAAAATGAGGAGAGGGTATATATCCCTCCTCAGAAAATTAACATAAACCGAGCTTCCCTGCCTCAGCTGACTCACCTTCCCGGTATTGGACCCATCATTGCTCAGAAAATTATCGACTATAGAAGAGAAAAGGGGAAGTTCCATACTCTTCTTGAACTACAAGAGGTTCCCGGGATAGGAGAGAAGAAATTTCAACAGATAAAAGATAAAATTATTATTAATGGAGAAAATAAAAAGAAGGATAGTGATTAATACAAGGAGGAATTGATGGAAGTAAAACAGGCTATTCAGAAAAGAAGAAGCGTCCGCTCTTATGAGAAAAGAGCCGTTCCCGAAGAAAAAATTAAGAGAGTGCTTGAGGCTGCACGTCTTGCCCCATCAGCAAGCAACAGGCAGTTATGGAAATTTATAGTGGTTCGGGATGAGACAAGACGCCAGGAAATCGCTAAAGCAGCTTCAAATCAGAGCTTTATTGCCGAGGCACCAGTGGTTATTGCAGCCGTGGGCCTTGACCCGGATAGTCTTATGCGCTGCGGTGTCCCCAGATATGCGGTAGATTTAGCCATAGCTGTTGACCATATGACCCTGGCAGCAGTAGAGGAGAACCTGGGAACTTGCTGGATTGGCTCTTTTTCCCAGGAGAAAGTGAAAAAAATGCTAAATATCCCCGAAAAATATAAAGTGGTGGCTCTGCTTCCCTTAGGTTTTCCCGCAGATAAACCAAAAGTTAAATCGCGCCGTTCCTTAAAAGAGATAGTCTGCTACGAGACTTTTACTGGGGTCAGGTCTTCAAACTGTCAATGCAAAGTAAAAACGTCATACTTTTTGCAAAGTAAAAACGTCATACCTCTTTCGTTATCTGCATCTATTCCTAAGTTTACCCCCGTTAGATAGTAAACATCTAATGGGGTTTACCCGTGGGCAAATAGAACAAATTATTCAAAGTCTTTTGGATGTTTTAGCTACCCGCGATCCTGATGCTAAACTATGTCAATAGACACCAATATTTACGAGTTTAGGGACATGAACTTTTACGAATTATACCCAAAAATGTGTTTTTTTGAGTCAAGTCTATTTTCTATGCTGCCTTAAAAGACATAAAATCCTTTTGCTTACCCTTATTACAATGTTTAAAAGAGAGGCTCATTTTAGCCTATCACCTTTTCTCAGTAAGAAAATATTACCTAAAAGGAGAAAATGCTTCTATAAGCCTTAAAGAACCCTTTTCTACCTTAAAGAGCGGACAGTCTCAAAGGAATCTACTCAAAACTTATTGTGGCTTTGGATAACCTCTACCACATTTGTTTCAGGGTTAATTTTGAGGATTTACTCTCCCTCCTTTATACGAGTTCATCCATTCCAAGATAGCATTTGCCGGCAAAGTGCTTCTCATTTTCTTTTATTAGGTGAAGAGAAACATCTTTATTAATTTTTACTCCTCTTTCCACCTCATTGAATCTTTCAAGAGAGTCGGCGGTTCTAGCCCTCTTCCTGTAGATGGTTATTATCTAACAGAATAAATGGGCTAAATTCATTCAGTTAGCTACCAAAGCCTCTCTTAATGAGTTTTTTAAAAAGGTTGATTAAAAATAGTAGTAATATTGTGGAGACTGTGGGCAACTCAAAGAGTTGTCCAAGTGATGTGGGTAATCCAAAGGATTATCCACAGAACGACAGTATCCACAATAAGATTCTTAAACAATGCTAAAAACTTACCCCTTTTGATTAGGCCTCACTCAGTTTTTAATAGTACGCCGGGGATAACCAACCTTCCGTTTCTTACCCCCATATCAAGCTCTATAGGTATCAAAGCTTCTTTTCAAAAAACAACTATAACTTTACTCCAAAGAAAATTTCATCTTTTTATTTTGTTAATCTCTCATATTCCTGTCAAGAATTTAATGAAAAGTCAAGACTTACCTCCAAAAGCAATACCCTCCCTTTTTTCAAAAATTAGCTTTTTGAAAATCCTGTATTCTCTTTTATGAGCACCTCAAAGATGGAATAGATTGCCGGCACCCTCCTTATGCCCCAATTAACCTATCCTATTTACGCGGACTTTTAGTCCATCATTTAGATCCAGATTTATGTGAGGGCCAGAGGGAACTCATTCTTGACAACGGGCTTTTAAGCCCAAGAACATCTTCGATATCCCTCCAGCAATCTTTTTCTCGACTTACTGTCGGTGCTTTTTGTAGTTTCGTCCTAAGTCTTTAAATCCTCAAATGAGGAAAAAGACTACTTCTCAGAGGCTATTGACACCTTCTCCTTTCTGATTATACTTATTCACAGGAGAAGGAATTCCCTCTGAAGCCCGAATGCCTTTAGGGCCAAATAATGGGCTAGGAGAGCGACTTTCCTTCTCCTTTTTTCTTTCTTGCCGTCTTCTCCTTCTTCTTTGGCTAAAAAGCATCTCCAGATAGTCTATTTTAGCTGTAGGGGGATTAAAGTCAGCTCTATCTCTGAGCATGGCAAACATCACCCTTACCAGCTTATTTGATACAGCGATATGGGCTTTTTTCCAGAGCTTACCTCTTTCCTCGGTGAGGTAGCTATAGTATAAAGCAAAGTAAGGATTATGCTTTTTCACTGCATCACCCATCTTAAAGAGAATGCAACGAAAGATCTTGCTTCCCACCCTTCTTATAGAAAGACCTTTTATATTCCTCTTTCCACTTTGACTTACCTTAGAGGATAAACCCGACTTGGAAAATATCTGCTTTCCGAGCTTATAGTTTCCTATCCTTCCCACCGCTCCGGCAAAGGAGGCGATCATTACATCCGAGAGGCCCTTTATCTTGCCCAAAAGAAAAGAGATATCGGTCTTCTTAACCTCTTCTACCATTCTCTCCTCTACCAGGGACATTTCCCCTTCCAAAGCCTCGAGAAGATTAAGATCCCTATTTAATAGATCCATCTCAATTTCAAGAATCTCATCCTTAGGAGGAAGCATTCTTTTTATATATCCAATTATTTTTTCTGCCCATCTTGAAGTTAAAGAATAACTTACCTTTTTAAATTCCTTTTTAAGCTCCTCTACCTTCATTGTCTGGATTTGAGCAGGAGTTAATTTAGACCTTATCAGCCCTCTTGCAACTCGAGATTTCCAGAGATCACTAAAGAGAGGTTCATTATCATTATACTTGCTCATTATCCCGGGATAGATCTTATTCAGCCTTGCCTTGATTTGATTTTTCAGACGGGTTTGCATCTTGAGTTTCTTTTCCCTCCAAAAAGTCTCTTCTTTTAAGTTAAGATAAACTCCTGCTTCCTCTAAGTTGTATTCATAGCCCTTCCCCCTTATGAGAAGATCACCTACGGCTCCTAAATCTATGTCATCAGTTTTAAGGCCAACGAGCATGTCCTGAGCCCTATTAGCATAGGTAGCACTGGGATTGATAAATTCAACTTCTTTGAAGTCTTCCTTTAGATGTCTGGCTAGATTCTCATGATAGGGGCCGGTAGGCTCAAGGCCAAAGAAGACTTTTTTAGCTTCCCTTTCCTTTATAGCTTTGCCTACCCTTTGCTTGAGATCCTCATATCCATCCTTGAAAACATCGAATTCAAATGGGCCGTCTAATATCCTACCCTCAAAGTCAAAGATCAAGCCCTTGTGGTAGTCTTTGGATATATCGATGCTTATTCCCAGGATTTTCTCCTTCTCAATTCCCTTAATCTTCTTTTTAAATCTCTCCTCTTTTTCTCTTCTGATATACCTTCGCTTCTTTTTATTCATGGTAACTTACCTCCTTTTTTTGTTTTTTATTCTATCATTTTTTGTCTTCGAAGGTAAGTTACCTTAACTTCTCCTTAACCACTTCCTTCTATTTTATTGTAATAGTAGACATTTAAACATCCTCTCTTAGGTATGCTTTGTATTCCCTGTTTCTCTTCTCTTTTGATATGAAGAGTGTCACAATATTCTCCCATAAAAGGTTGCTCGATGTCCCTCACAGAACCCAGCGTCCAGATTTCCCAGACTGGGCTCTTTAATAATGCGTCCTCTCTCGCAGAGTTAGAGAAGCAAATTTTGTTGACTTCCTTTGTCCGCCTCTGAGTGCGGAAGAAGTGTCCCTCGCCCCCCATTGCACCACTGCTAACCCCTTCTCTCTACAGACATTACTTTGTTTCATCGATACTATAGGTTAGCCCGACTGCCAGCACATCTTCTACTTCTCCTTGCCGTTTATAGACTTGTCAAAGTATATACACAGATATTATTACAAGGGGGACATATCTGGTAAATGCTCTGGCTCTCCCGAGTTCATATTAGTTCCCTTTGGTATCTCGCCACGGTCTTTAGACCCCGTCGGGCTCTTGTAATTTCGCTATATCGATTACAAGAGTTCCGCCTGCGACTTTATGAACAGTATCGGCCACCGACACCATAAATATTTCGAGGCTCAATCCCTTTCCTCCGTTAAATATCAAACATCTAACGGGGTGAACTTTCGCTGTAGCTCGACACCTCCCGTTTCTCGCACCGCCTCATCCAGTACTGGATTCGACCGGAGATTAAGTGCTGAGCTGGTAGCTAACCTTTACCCAGACCAGACTTGCACTGGTAAGAACTAATACACTTTCTCGGCACACTCACGAAAATTTTGACATTACCGGTAAAGACGTAACTTTAGTAGAAACATATCTTTTATCTCTTACAGGAATAAGTCTGTATTTCAGCTCTTCCCCCTTATAAAAGATATGAATGGATCCGTCTAAACGCTTATGCACTTCTACCTTTGCTTTAGCAAAACTAAATCTTGTCTTCGTGGGAAGAATCTCGTATTTTTTCCCTTTGTAGCTTATAGTATGATCTCCATGAACTTGTCTCTTCTCCTTTAAGCAAAAGATAGTATCTAAATCCATCCCTTCAGGAATAGGTCTATAAGCTGGCTCTTCTAATTTAGGCTTCCTGGCAAATTTTCTGTTATGCTTAGACAAGAATATAGAATGCAGGTACTCATTTGCTCCCTCTAAGTTTGAGATACCTTCAAGCCTTAACTCACTTATTAATCTATCCTGAAATGTTCCCCACAGTCTTTCAATTCTTCCCTTTCCTTGGGGACTGTCTGCGAAGATAACATTTATACCTAACTCATCCCAGGCTCTTCGCATCTGAGTTGACTCATAATCTCCCCTTAGGTTAACATGAATACCTTGATAACGAGTAGTGATGAACTTAGAATCCCTATCCACATAAACGGATAGAGGTATGCCCTTTTTCTCTATTATTTTCTTAAAAGTAGCCATATTCTCCTCTACACTATCTTCATAAGCGAATTGTGCATAAGGAACCTCTCCTGTGGCGTCATCTATTCCCCCTATGAGCTTAATTTTAGGACCTCTACCTTCAAGCCAGTCGTGATCGGATGTATCGTATTGAAGCATTATTCCCTCTTTGGGCATAGGCTCCCTCCATAACCTATGTTTAGGTTGTTTTTTCTTTTTTTCATAAGAACCTTTTTTAAGAAGGATACCTCTTACCGTTTCTCGAGAAAGAAATATCTCCTCTCTTTCCTCAAGCTTCTCTGTGAAGTGAGAGATGTTAAAACCTTTATATTTTCCCCTATAAAGAGAGTCCACTTTATCTCTTATATTTTCCGGTATTCGACAAGGTGATTGTTTACCCTTGTTTCCATGGATAAGCCCCTCTATTCCTCTCTTCCTAAAAGCTCTCTTTAACCTAAATATTTGCCTTATAGATAGGTTAAGCTGCTCCGCTGCCTGATATGCCTTAAGATACCCTTTTATTGCATTCTTGACAACATTATACTTTGTTATCTCTTTTATGCTCAATTGCCACCTCTCCATTTTCACCTCCCGTCAATTTTTTTTAGGAGGCTTAGTATATCAAATTTTATGGAGGAGTGACATTTTCACTTTGCAATACTATGACATTATCACTTTGCGGTGACATCCGGGAATAAAGGACTTGTATATCTTAGGAAATCTATTATTATAATTAAATTACCTGAAATGGTGGTCTCAAAATAAACATATTATACGAGGAGGTGTAAGATGATTCTTGTAGATGAGGAGATCAAGAAAGCTGTGGATAGCGGCGAGATTGAGCTCAGTGATTTTTCCGAGGAGTGTCTTCAGCCTGCGAGCTACGATATGCGGGTTGGGGAGGAAGGGTTTACACTCTCGGCGGGCATAGTGATCAACATCCAAAATGAAGGAGAATTGAAGATTCAGCCGGGTGATTTCGCGCTCGTTATGACTCATGAGAAACTGCAGCTACCTGCTAACATGCTGGGCCGGTTTGGTCTGCGTTCGTTATACGCGCGAATGGGCCTGTTGGCAACTGCCGGTCCGCAGGTTGACCCTGGCTTTGGAGGTAAGCTGGTAATCGGCATAGTTAATTTCAGCTCCCAATCGATCATGCTGCCGTACCTGACGCCGTTCTGTTCCCTAGAATTGTATAGGTTGCAAAGATGCGTCCGCGTTTCCTATAAGGGCCCATATCAGGGGCAAGAACATCTCACGGATAAAATCATTAGTAAACTCCCTAGAGAACCATTTCCTCTTGCCGTGATGCTGATTCGTCAGCTCGTGGCGTCCTCACCATCAATAGGACCTGAAGAGGCGTCAACTTTGTATCGGAGAGAGCTGCCAAGAGGTCTTGTGACTTTCCAACGAGAGAAGCAAGCGTTTGAACGACTCAAACCAGAACTATTGAAGACACATCGGGGGCAATACGTGGTTATCCGAGAAAAAAAAGCGGTTCTGTTTGGTCATAGTAAAACTGAATTGATCAAACAAGCCTACTCGCAATTTGGATACGGACCCCTTTACATTGGTCTGGTGGGGCAGGAGCAGGAGGTGGTGCACATCCCTACACCCAGAGTGCCGAGGAGGATGGCATGACTTATCTATATGACAATCACCATTATAATCCTCCAGCCCCGGTGTTACCCATTACTATGCACGTTCCAGGTGATAGCACAAAGCAGGTAACAACCGAGGCATTGGTAGACACAGGAACAGACATAACATGTCTTCCAAGAGCGCTTATTAACGCTCTCAGCGCTGAGTGTGCAAGTAGCTACAATGTCTTCGGTATAAATGGAGTATCAATTGGTTTCGCCAATAGCTATTTTCTGGAGTTCGAAATAACAACAACAAAGATCGTGGAGGTTATTGCAGTTGGTGACGAGCCTATTCTGGGGCGAAATCTCATTAATGAATTCGCGCTTCAGCTCCATGGACCCACCCAGAAATTGGATATTGCATCGGGCAGCGAATAAGGTACACCCTATGACTAAGGAAGATGGGGGTCAGGCTTGATTTTATAGAAGTAAATCACCAATTGAAAGAACGATAGCTTATAATAATAAGAGTGGATCTGCCGATGACTATCCCGAAAAAATACTTTCATTCTATTTTAGATTAACTGGGGACTTCATCGAGTATTATAAAGAGGCCACGCGGACGGCCCAAAAAGATTATTTGAAAGCATCGGAATTTCAAAGTTTCCTTCGAATTAAACAGGGGGAGCAGGCCTTGCTTGCTCGAGCAAAGCGCAAGTTAATCTTTGCCGACAAGGCCTTTCAGGGAGAAATTCCGAAGGAATATCCCCCTCAAATATCTTGAATGCTATTTGTCGGCAACTCTGCGACTGCTTCGCAGTCTTGCCCTTCGCGTTGTATAACAGCAGATAAAAGACGTCGCTTTACTATGCCCAAATTCGTCTATCGGCGAACTTCTTTTATGCTGAAAAAGCGTTATGCGTCATTGGCCGCTTCAAAAATAGAGGAAAGGAAATGCTATGCGATTTATTGGAAGCAAAGAGAATTTAATATTCTTTATTGAACGTGTAATTCAAGAAATGAGCGTTAAAGGAAAAACATTCCTTGATATTTTCTCGGGTACTACTAAGGAAAGAAGGTAGAAGTAGGACAAAAGATATCCGTACAAACTCAACAAGGGCGAACAATGTCAGCTCAAGTTACAAAGATAGAGGAAGATAAGGTAACTTTAGACCTGAACCAACCTTTAGCTGGTAAAGAGACTACATTCAACATTAAAATTGTGGATATTGGGTAAACCTTGTTAGATAAGCTTCTCTATCTGACAGGTTTTTACACCCCTTGCGCTCTTTTTTGAGGTGTTGTAGAAAACCCGCTCCTACCAAAAGTGGATACTAACCCTTCCCTTCTACCAGGGGCACGAGTTCCTCAAAATTTTCTTGTTTTGACTTTTATGCAGTATACTATGAGATGTGTTGCATCAAGAAAGGTGAATCAGTCATAATAACAGTAGATTCTGTGATGGATTTTAAACCGGTCGCAGAAGTTGCCAAAGCAGCCGAAGTCGCTGGAGGGAAAATAATGGTGGCGTGGCATTCAACACCCAGTGGTTATGGAAAGGTGGCCGACCCCCAGCTGCCGGAATCGTTAAAAAAGGGGATACCTGCAGCAGATGTATGGATAGAGTTTAATAATCAGTGGCTTTTATATTCAACACCATGGATAGAAGCGATGTCTAACGGTAGAACGAGATATCTTTTTCTGGGAGGATTAGATCCAGAAAGGATTACAAGATGTATTACGAAACTTGACATGGATTTACAGGAGAAGTTTCAGAATAAGGTAGTCGAACTGACTAAGAAAGCTTCCAGGATGCGTATTACAACACCAACAGGTACTGATGTTTCCTTTGAGAATGTAAAGGAGCGTCCCATAACCAATGAATTGCGTGCAGATACACCGGGTCCGCACTTTTTAGTAGGGCAGATTGGCTGGGCACCAAGGGAAGAAAGTATTAATGGGACTATAGTATTCGATGGGTCTTTTTCTGGTGGTGGTGAAGCTGATCTCGGAATTCTTACTCGTCCAATTGAATTAGTTGTTAAGGAAGGGAGGATTGTTGAAATTAATGGTCAGGATGAAGCCAAAAAGATAAGCACCTGGCTGAAGAAACTCGATGATCCGAATATGTATAATCTGGCTCATGTATGCTATGGATTCAATCCGGGAGCAATACTCACAGGACTATGCACCGAGGATGAACGTGTTTGGGGGTCTACTGAATGGGGAATGGGTTATCAGGGTCCTATGTTTGAGGGAAGTCTGGGAGATGCCGTATCTCATGCTGATGGAATATGTTTGAATTCGACTGTATGGGTAGAGGATGAATTGCTGTTAAAAGAAGGGAAAGCAGTGCATCCTGAACTCAGTGAATTAGCACAGGCAATGGGAAAATAGATGAGCGATTTTGGGGTAATGTGAAGGTGTAACCGACAGATTTGCAGGGGAAGATGGAATGAAGAGAGTAAGTTGAAATGTATTTAATTATGTGAAGAGCTGATTCGAGAGCTAATTTTTTTCAGAGAAAAGAGCTAAAAATATCAAGAGGAGGAGGTGAGAGATAAGAAAATAAGTAGGTCATTAGCTAATGAGAAAAAATTGGCTCTGAGGTGAGGAGAATTACCAAATAAAAAAATATTAAAAAAAGGAGGGAGTAAATGGGAGGAAAAATATTTAAAGGCAATCGGCTGAAACGGATGATCATAGTAGTTATTGGTGTTCTGGTAACTGTTGGACTTGTTTCCAGCATTATTGAAGCTTCTGAAGAAAAAATGAAAGAATTGCGTCTCTGGGCTTCTGGAACACAGACTATAGAAGAACACTGGGATAAGCTAGAAAAAGAATTAGGAATCAAGATACTCTTTGCAGATAATGGTAATGCAACAGGACCGGTGATAAACAAAATGGTTTTTGGTGATGCTGCGAATATTTATGATGTATGTGGACTTCAAGGTGGTGCTGAAAAAGAGCTGGCCGAACAGGGTGCAATATTACCTTGGGATATGAGCCTTATCCCTAACTGGGATGAAGATGTTTGGCCTATGGTAAAGAACATACCTTATCACATGGTAAACGGGAAACGTTATGGTATACCACTGACAATAAACGCTGATTCAATGGTTTACAACGCAGATAAGATACCTGTGGTAGATACATATGCCTATGTTTTCGATAGTACTTTTAAGGGAAAGACGGCAATGGAGGACTGGTGGGCAAATTCGGTAATCTTTACTGCAATATACTTAAAAGAAAATAATATAGAAGGTTTGGGTAGAATTGAAGATCCCGGAAATCTTAAGAAAGATGAACTTGAAGCAGTAATGAAATTTCTCATTAGAAAGAAGAAAGAAGGACAGTTCAGAACTTTTTGGAGTGGATGGGAGCAGGGAGTATCCCTCATCACCGGTGGTGAAGTATGGTGTATGACTGGTTGGGAACCAATAGTTTACGCTGCGCAAAAGAAGGGAATAAATGCCAAATATGCTGAGCCAAAAGAAGGGTATGAAGGTTGGTCCAACGATTTACTCTTAAATAAAGGGGTGGTAAAGAAAGGGTTATATAAAACGGCCCATGAATTTGTTAACTGGATATATTCTGGTTACTTCGGGAATCAAATTATGAAGATGAGGGGGTATTGTTCCCCCACAGATAAGGTGGTGAAATGGGCAGAGGAACATCCAGATGAATTTGATCCCCAATGGATTGAAGAAAAGCAAAAACATGTGGTATATAAGCTCGAAAAGAAAAAAGGAAAAACATATTGGCAGAATGTGCGACCCGATAACTTTAAACTCTATGAGGAATGGTGGGAAAAGTTTAGAAGGAGCTAATATCAGAACCATTTCTGCGTAAGCTCTACAAGTGGAGAATGAAGTTCCGTCAGTGGAGGCGATAAGGGACCCCGGAGAGAAAACCGAAAGAATAGGCTATATCTACTAAAACTTACAGAATTCCCCTATACTTTTTCCTTCGTAATCTTGCTCGGAAGTTGGGAAAGTCATCAGCAGAAAAGATATGTTTTTTTGATCAGTCCTGAGTAGGTTCAGCAATGAAGGCCTCTTTGAGGACTTCTTAAGAACTTGGAAAAGGATTTAGCGTCCTTGTAGTCGTCAATAAACCTCAAGGCCTGCAGACAGAACATACTCGCTGGGTCATAACAGTAATCACCCTTTTCCCGTAAGCATCAGCTAATAAGGAACGGGTAAAGAATAGGTTGAATAAGCTAACAAACATACGGGATAAGCCTCCACGATCTCTCCAGCGGAGTTATCTCAAGATAGCGCTTTTTGTCCTGATAGTGGGAGAGAAATCGCCTCTTAAACTTATGTAATAGTCTTGTAGAGGATACGATAAAATTTAAAATGTTAAAATCAAAAAGAGGGATAATTTTTTTCATTCAGCTATTACCTCCAGCATTGTTTGTTATCATCTTAGGCGTATTACCGTTGGTCTCGATAGTAATCTGGAGTTTTTGGGAACCAACAACTTATTGGATAAAGCCGCATCTAACAATTGCTGCTTATTATAAATTTTTCACAATAGGGCGGTACCTCACTTTTTTTAAAACTTTAAGAGTATCACTTATTGTTACCTTTTTGGCACTTATGATTGGTTATCCTATTGCTTATTTTATTCGTAAAATAGTAAGTAAAAAGTACAGAAGCGTTTTATTATTTACTTTTATAATTCCGTTTTTTCTTAGTTATATAGTAAGAGTTTTTTCCTTACGTCTTATTCTAGCGTAAGTTTACTAAATTTCGACATGAAAATTGCGAAAATAAGGAACTGATAAAGATTTGGAGGATTCATCTTTGTATATACTAAAATTACTAACGGCAAGTTTAAAAAGTGCCTTGATAGTA